>JAJOKL010000031.1 GCA_021129895.1 Candidatus Bipolaricaulota bacterium | reverse complement strand
AGTGAGCCCGCGGGCGGTGCCATAGCGGCCAAGCGTCTGCATCCCTTCACTTGCCAGGAGGCCTTTAGCGAAGGCGGCCCGCGCCCGGGCGAACCCCTCCGGATCGGCCAAGGGCTTCTCCCGATGTCCCTTGACCACGATGGCCTTGAGGCGTTTGGCCCCCATGACCGCCCCGAAGCCGGGCCGGCCCGCGGCGCGGGTCACATCGTGGATGATGCAGGCCTGCAGCACCCGGTTCTCCCCGGCGGGGCCGATCACCGCCACGCGTGCCCCGGGATGGCGCTTCTGCAGGATCTCCTCGGCCTCGCCGGTGGTCTTGCCCCACAGGTGCTCCGCCGCCCGCAGCTCGGCCTTGCCATCGTAGAGGAGGAGGTACAGGGGGGAGTCGGCCTGTCCCCGGATGATGATCCCGTCGTAGCCGGACCGGCCCAGTTCGTGGCCGAAGAAGCCGCCGGCGTAGGAGTCGGAGATGGAACCGGTCTTGGGGGATTTTCCGGCCACCACGTGCCTGCCCGCCCCGGCCAGCCCGGTCCCCTGGAATGGCCCGGTGGCGAAGATCAGGGCGTTCTCAGGCCCCAGGGGATCGGCGTCCGGGGGCACGAGCTCAAGCAGCAGTCGGGCGGCAATACCCCGCCCCCCCAGGTGGAGTTCGTACCACCGGGGCGGGATCTCCCGCTCACTCACCGTTCCGGTAGTAAGATCAACATCCAGATAACGTCCGTAGACTCCCTGCACGGGATCCCCCTTTCCTAAGCATTCTAAGCCGGCAACAGGCGGCCAACAAAGGATTTCATCTTCTATTCCTCCCCTGCCCGCGGCGGAAGGTGCCGTTCGGGAAACCGGGGCAGCACCTTGCCCCACACCAAAAGCGGGAGCCTGGTTCCGATCTTCAGCTCGCCTCGGGGAGCCTCCCCGATCAGAAAGCCCAGCGGGGTCCCGGCCGGGAGGGCCCGCCGCCACAGCAGGGCCAGCCCCACCTGGCCATGCTCCAGGGCCACGCAGCTCGTCACCCGGCCGATCAGCCGTCCGGCCCGGTCCACCACCCCGGCCCCGGCCCGCACCGGCCTTTCCCCGACGGGGATCCGGAACCTGACGATCTCTCTCTTCCAGTCGGAAAGCGCCTTCACGTACGCCTCCCGGCCGATGAAGAAGGCCTTGTGCAGCTTCACGTAAGGGGCGAACCCCGCCTCGTGGGGCATGATCGCGTGTTCCCCGGCGAGCTCGTGTCCGTACAAGGGGAGCCCGGCCTCGGTGCGCAGGGAATCCCGGGCCGCCAGGCCACAGGGGATGACCCCGAGCGGCTTTCCGGCATCCAGGATCGCCGTCCACAGGGCCTCGGCATCCTGGGGATGGACGTAAAGCTCGTACCCCAAAGGCTCGCCGGTGTAGCCGGTGCGCGCCAGGAGCACGTCCTTCCCGGATATGGAAAACTCCAGGAACTCGGTGCGCCGCAGGGCCCGCAGGCGGCGCTGGTCCCGGGGGGAGAGGAGGCGCGCCAGCACCTCCCGGGAGGCCGGCCCTTGCAGGGCCAGGTCCACCCGGCCGTCCTCCGCCCCTTGTGCCTTGAGGTCACAAAGCTCCACCTCCCCGTCCGGGGCGATCCAGGGCCGGGCCGGATCCACCAGCACCTCCCCGGAGTTGACCGCATTCAGCCATTCCCAGTCTTTCCCCTCGTTGGCGGCGTTTACTACCACCAGGAACTCCTCCCGCCCTCGCCGGTAGACCATCACGTCGTCGATCACCTTCCCCTCCGGATCGAGGAGGAAGGCGTACTGGGACTGCCCGGGCTGGAGCCAGCCCGCGTAGTTAGTGGTCAACAGGTTCAAAAAGGCCTCCGCGTAGCGGCCGGCCACCCGGAACACCCCCATGTGTCCCAGGTCGAACAGGCCCGCCCGCTCCCGCACCGCCCGGTGCTCCTCCAGGGCCGACCGGTACCACAGGGGCATCTCGTAGCCGGCGAACTCCGCCATGTTCGCCCCCTGCTCCCGGTGCCAAGGGGTGAGGGGCGTGTTCTTGGTGACGCGTGACGCGTGACGCGTGACGTGTGGCTCAACGGGGGAGGTAGTGGAATGGGAGGTCCTCAAAAGATCGCGCAGCAGGGGCTCGCCCACGAAGTAGGGCTTTTTCACGCTGAAGAGCTCGGGGTGCTTTTCGTAAAGTTCCTTTATGTCTCCCTTGACCCCCAAGAAGAGATCCTCTATCCCCTTCACTTCCCCGTCGGCCTCCACCCGGATCTTCCGGCCGTCTAGGGAGAACTCGATCCTCCCGTCACGGACCTCCTCGACCACCGCCGGCCCCTGCACCTTGCGGCAGATGTCCTCGGAATCGAATAGCACATACCCGTCCGCCAGCGCGGAGAGCCAGCGCGAAAGGGGCTTCAGCTTATCCGGCGGGGCCAAGACCAGAAACCGTCTCCTCTCAAGCTCGTCGTCCGGGAGCCGCCCCACCACGGCCTCGACGATGAGCTCCCCGTCCCCATCGAAAAACAGGGCCCGCCGGGCCTCCCCCGGGTTCAGAGAGAGCACATGGGCCGAACAGGCCTCGTGCAGCAGGTGCTCCGCCCGCCCCCCGTAGACCAGGAGCGCCGTGGGCCTGCCCTCACCACGGGGCTTCCCTTCGGGTTTCGGGGGGGAGAACCGGGCCGCCAGGGCCCTTACCCTCTCCCGCGCCTCCTCCAACACCGCCAGGGGCAGCTTCCCTCTGGGAAGAGGGCCCATGAGGCCGGGGTAGGTGAACGGGTGCACGGAGGTGAGGAGGCGGGCGGTGATCTCCGCGATCTCCTCCATCTCCTTTTCGCCCATGCCCCGCTGGGTGACCCAGGGGGTGCCGTACCGGACCCCGCGGGCGTCGGCGGCGGAGGTGTCCCCGGGGATGGTGTTCTTGTTGGCCACAAGACCCACCAAATCCAGCACCCGGGCGGCGATCTCCCCCATCAGGGGCCGCCCGTTGGGGGTGTCTATCGCCCGCAGATCTATCACCAGAAGGTGGGTATCCGTGCCCCCATAGGCGAGGCGCAGCCCCTGCTTGGCCAGGGCCGCCGCTAGGGCCTTGGCGTTGTCCACAATCCGATGTTGCAGGGCCTTGAACGACTCCGTTTTGGCGAGCTGGAACGCCACCGCGATGGCGGCGAACTTGTTCACGTGCGGGCCGCCTTGGGCCCCGGGGAACACGGCCCCCTCGATGGCCTTGGCGATCTCCGGGTCGCAGGTCAGGATCAACGCCCCCCGGGGGCCGCACAGGGTCTTGTGGGTGGTGAACATGACCACGTCCGCCCAGCCCACCGGGTTGGGATAGGCCCCAGCGATGGCCATGCCCGCGGTGTGGGCGATGTCCGCCAAAAGCAGCGCCCCGGCTGCGTCGGCGATCTCTCGGAATGCCCGCCAATCCGGGGCCCAGGGGTAGGAGGTGTAGCCGGCGATGATCAGCTTGGGCCGGTGCTTTACCGCCAGGTCCTTGATCCGGTCGTAATCCAGGCGCTCGGTCCGCTCGTCCACCCCGTAGGTGACGATCCGGTAGCGGGTACCGGACTGGTGGAACGGGGAGCCGTGCGACAGGTGTCCCCCTTGGGCGAGGTCCATGGCCATGATGGTGTCCCCGGGATCGAGAAGGGCCTCATAGATGGCCATGTTGGCGTTGGCTCCCGACAGGGGCTGCACGCAGGCGAAGATCTCGTCCGCGGACACGAGCTCATTGGCAAAGGCTTCCGCCGCCCGCCGGCAGGCGATGGCCTCCACCAGGTCCGCGTACTCCACCCCTTTGTAAAACCTGCGGTCAGCGTAGCGGCGGAAGTAGGCGAGCTGCTCCGAGAAGTCCGCCAGCCGCGCCTCCGGGGTGCGCAGTGTCTCCTCCCGGGGGTAGCCCTCGGCGTAGATGGAGGTGAAGGCGCTTCCCAGGGCCTCCCGCACCGCCAGCGGGGTCAGGGATTCGGAGGGGATGAGGATGATCTTGTCCCACTGCCGACGTTCCTCGGCCTCGATCAGCCGCTTGAGCAAGGGATCCAGCTCGGAAAGCGCCAGCGCGATCAGGGTACGTTCGTCCATTGGGGCTCCTTTCTGGTTGATTCTATCCGGGAATCGGCAGAGGGGCCCATCTCTCCGGGGGGGCTGGCTTCCCCCGCCAGGCTAGCTCGCAAGCCAGGTACAACCCCCCTGACACCAGGGAATGCCCGCCCAAAAGGAACGGGATGGGGGCGGCAAGGCACCCCTGCGCCAGCTCGCGCAGCAGCGGGGTCCTGACCTGGTCTATGTCCAACAGATCGCAGGCGAACCGATCCTCCGGCAAGGGCCATAGCCCATGGGCAGCGAGGTACGGCCGGGTATCCCATACCACCCCGTCCGCGAGCTCGCTCAGGGCGGCTACCACCTCCCGGGGCCCGGTGCCCAAACTGGAGAGGAGCGTGCGCACCAATCCCTGGGCGGGGCGGTCCAGGGCTTCCATCCCCCGCTCCTCCGACAGGATCCGCACCCGGCAGGCTGCCTCCCGGTCCAAATACCGGGCCATGTCCCCCCCCACCCGTCCGATGAGAAACAGCTCCTTTCCCACAGTGGCCAGTAGTTCCACTACCCGGCTGGCCCGCTCCCGGGGGAGGGAAGCCACCACCCGGGCCAGCTCCGGCGGGAGCTCCTGACACAGGGCCAACAGCTGGAGTTCCCCCGGGGTATCGAGGTCCATCAACGTAGCGGCGCTGCGGGGGAGCTCGTAGCAGCGGTAGCCGGCCCGGTGAAGCCACATCCCCATAGGGTTGTCGCGGGGTAGCCCCTGCAGGACCTCCGGGGCGGGGGGCACAAGCAGCGCGAAGTCACTGGAAAAGAAGTTGTTAAACACGGCGAACGGCTCGTGGCCGAGGGCCATCTTGACAAGGCGCTCGAGTTCCTCCGCCGAGAGGAGCACCCCGCTCCCGGCGGAGAAATAGAGGAGCCGGCTTGGCTTCAGGCTCTCGATGACCTGGGCCAGCCGTTCCCCAAACCGCCACGGGCCGGGGGGATCGGGAAACAACTCCACCGGAAGCCCGGACCAGGCATCGGGGTGGGAAGTGACCGCGGCTACCCGGTCTATTCCGGGGCAGTCCGCAAGCCGCAAGGCCAATGCGCGGGCGGCCGCAGTCCGCGCCCGGGGGACCAATCCCTCCCCCCCACGGTGAAATAGGAGGGCGAGGGTGTTGGCCATGGCCCTTACGGGTTCACTTCATAGGGCAGCAGCGCTAGCTTTCTGGCCCGGTTTATCTCCAGCGCCAGCTTGTGCTGGTGTTTGGCACACAGGTGAGTGATCCGGCGGGACAGGATCTTGCCCCGTCGGTTCATGAACTGCCTTAGCACCTCAGGCTTTTTGTAGTCGAACTCCAGGCCTTGATGGCAGACCCGGCATACCTTCTTCCTTCTCTGCACCATGCTAGAACGGTACCTCCTCTTCCGGGGGTGGGGTTTCGGATACATCCGCGGGCGGTCCGGTCTCGAACTCCGCCGCCTGGGGTTTGGGGCCCAGGAAGTGGACGCTTTGGGCGACGACTTCCGCTATCCGGCGACGCTCACCGTTCTGGGTTTCGAAGGTGCGGATGCGCAGCCGGCCGTCTACCCCCACCAACCGCCCCTTCTGGAGGTAAGCGGCGCAGTTCTCCGCCTGCTTGCCCCAGGCCACGATGGGGACGAAGGTGGTTTCCTCCTCCCAGGCTCCCGACCCCGGGTTCAGCCACCTGCGATTGACCGCGATGCGGAAGTTGACCACCGCCTTGCCGGATTGGGTATAGCGGAGCTCTGGATCCGCGGCCAGTCGTCCGGTGAGCAGCACCCGGTTGAGATCGGACATCGCTTACTTCCCGTCCAGCCTTACCACCTGATAGCGCAGGATCTCGTCGTCCATGTTGAAGCGGTTTTCGAGTTCCTGCACCCGCTCGGCTGGCATGGTAAAGGTGACCAGCACGTAATAACCTTCCCGAAAGTGATCGATTTCGTAGGCGAGGATCCGGGGGCCCCACTCATCGCTGCTCTGCACCTGTCCCCCCTGGGCCTCGATCACTTGGTTCACCTTAGCGATCTTGTCGCGGCGCCCTTCCTCGTCCAGATCGGGACGCAGGATGTAAAGGATTTCGTAGGCGCGAGTTTCTCCTGCCAACTTGCTTGCCTCCTTGCTACATGATACCTGAATCCGCAAGGATCCAGGGTAGAGTGCACAGCCGTTCCACTCTTCCCATCCGGTTCCTATCTTCCCCCTGGGGGGTCTTGCTCATAGGATAAACAGGCCACGGGCCCATCACCAGTTCCCGGTGCAAGGACTCCCCCACCATTGCGCCCGGTTCACGGAACCGGGTGGTAATATGAGGTCGCACTAAGTAATTTAGCCCCTTATTGGCCCCCTGTCAACCGCCCTGGGGGTGAAACGCCCATACCAAGCCGCAAAGCTCTTGACACTGCAGCCAGAATGCCCTATAATTGGGCAACTTGGATCTGGGGAGGGGGTGCAAAGCGTGAACAAAGGGGAACTGGTAGATCGCCTGGCGGCAAGGACGGGACTCAGCAAGAAGGATGCGCGCGAGGCTTTGGATGTCACCATTGACATCATCACCGAGGCGCTGACTTCTGGGGAAGAGGTGCTGCTTACGGGGTTCGGGAAGTTCGAGGTCCGGGCCCGCAAGAGGTCTCAGCGCATCAACCCGCAGACCCAGAAGCGCATCACGGTCCCGGAGAAAGTGGTGCCCGCGTTCAAGCCCGGCAAGAACCTGAAGGACTTGGTGGGCAAGAAGCTGAAGGCGGTTACAGAGCGGGGGGTACTGAAGGTCGAGAAGGCGTAGGGGTGGACCCTTGGAAGAGGTTATGGGCGACGGGGGCGACCCAGGCTGGTAGTCTGAGGTTGCCCCTTTTCGCCATCTGGGCGGGACACCTGTCCTAGCGAGGGGCGTAAGCTAGGGCTTAAGGTGCAAATAACTTTCCAAGGAGGTGATCGCGGATGAAGTGGGGCGGCTATCCGGCACGGAAGGTCTTGTCCAGCAAGTGGGTGTACTACCTGCTGCTGGTCCTTGGCGCTGCTGTCTTGTCCGGAGCTGGCGTGAAGTGGCGCCCGTAGTATTACGTGGTGACCGATTTTGCAGCTCACAACACGCGCTCATGCTTATGTTGTTTTAGTTTCTTTCATTGGCTTAGCAACCCTTGGGTATTGGCTGAGTAGGTTAAGTTTCAGAGAGATTGGCGGGGAAGCGGCTATCGCTTCCCTGCTGTTTTTTTTAGCCATTATTGCCTCTGACCTGTTTGCTACCCTCATCCCAGCTTTTAGAATGGCCATCTCGGCCAGTGTTGCATTGTGGATTGCTGCTGTAGTTACGCTTGGTTTGCCATTCGGGGTCTTAATTGCCGTTGCAGCAACCTTAGCCTCAGAACTTTACCTTCGCACAATTGCGGTAGATTTGAAAGGTCAAAAGCCTTTATTGATCATTGAGGTGACTGCTTTTAACGTTGCACAAGTGGCGCTTTCTTTAGGCGTCACAGCTGTTTATTTTTCCTTTGTAAAATTACCTGTTAGAAATTTGACCGCAGGGGTCGACCTTCTGAAAATCACGGTGGGCTTTTTTCTTTCTGTATTAGTCAACTCCACCCTTGTTTCAGGAGCGGTAAGTCTATCTACTAGACAATCAATTCGGTATCTTGCCAAAGAGTGGTTCAGAGATTTTTCTATACAGTATCTCATTCTTTGTGTCTCAGCTTTGCTACTGGTTGTCCTATATTCTCTCTCCCCCTGGCATATGTTGCTGGGGTTGACACCTCTTGTGTTAGTACATCTCTCCTTCCGGAGCTACTTGCGCTTCAGGGAGGAGGCCCAAAAAACGTTCGAGAAGGTGGTGGAGCTCCTCGAGGAACGCGACCCCTATACCGGAGAACACTCGGGGGAAGTCGCCGATCTCGCCGGCGCCATCGCCCAGGAGCTGGGACTCCGGGGCTCCGAAGTGGAGATGATCAAAGCCGTGGCCCGCATCCACGATATCGGCAAGATCGCCGTCCCCGACCGCATCCTGCTCAAACCAGGAAAGCTCGACCCCGAGGAATGGGAGGTCATGAAGCGCCACCCGGTGATCGGGGCCGACCTGATCAAGGGGCTCGAGATCTACGGCCGCTACGCCGAGGTGGTCCGCCATGAGCATGAACACTGGGACGGAAGTGGCTATCCCAATGGCCTGCAGGAAGAGGAGATCCCCCTGGAATCACGAATCATCGCCGCCGCGGATGTATACCACGCCTTGATCTCGGATCGGCCCTACCGCCCTGCCTACTCCCAGGAAGAAGCCCTGGACATCATCCGGGGCATGGCGGGCCGCGTCCTCGACCCCAAGGTGGTGGGGGCACTGCTGCGGGTGCTGGAACGGGAAAGGGAGGGTGGCGGAAGATGATCCTCCTCTGGGGCGCGGTGGTGGGGCTCCTGCTAGGCTGGTTCACCCGGGGACGCCTGAAAAACTTGGAGCAGTTGCAGTTGCGGGCCGGCTGGCTAGTGCTGGCAGCCCTGCTGATCCAAGTCTTGATCTTCCCTCTGGGCCATGCCGACCCCCTGATTCCCTACGCTACCGCACCCCTTCACTTTCTATCCTATGGGCTCCTCGCCCTGTTCTTGGGGCTCAACTTCAGACACTGGCCACTGGCGCTGATGTCGCTGGGCTTGGTGGCCAATGTGGGGGCGATCGCCGCCAACGGGGGCTACATGCCAGCCAGCGCGGAGGCCCTGCGGCAGGCCGGGATGGAGGAAGTCGCCCAAACCCTGCTTTCACAAGGGCGACTAGGGAACGTGGTACTCATGGGGGAGGCCACTCGGCTGAATTTCCTGGGGGATTGGCTGTGGCTCCCCCGGTGGGTGCCGCTCTCCGCGGCCTTCAGCCTTGGTGACCTGTTGATCGGGCTAGGGCTGGTTTTCTTCTTTCCCTATGGCATGCATCGCCGCTGAAGGAGTGGCTGGGGGGAGCAGGGTTTCCCTCGCCCATGCCGATTCGAACGGCGGCCTTCCCGGCCGGGTGCAAGTCCTGCCGGCAGGAGGGGACCGGCGGACTGCAGGGACCGGCCTGTCGGGCTGTAAACCCCAAACTGGCTGGCACCACGCCACGGACTAGCCGCACTGGGCGGCACTGCCCCCCCCGGTGTGCTGGTGTGTCTGGCGGGTGGGGCTTTGGCCGTGGGCCTAAGCCCTGGGCTTGTTGGCCGAGGGCGGATTATAGTCGCCCGCCCCCCGAGTTCAAGGCTCCAGCCTGTCCAACATGCGGGGGAAGGGGATGGTCTCTCGGATGTGTTTCACCCCCGCGATCCAAGCCACGGTCCTCTCCACCCCCAGCCCGAACCCGGAGTGCGGCACGGAGCCGTACTTCCGCAGGTCGATGTACCACTCATAGGGCTCCCGGGGGAGCCCGTACTCCTCAAGCTGCCGGAGCAGCTCCTCCTCGGTGTCCACCCGCTGGGAGCCCCCGATGATCTCCCCATACCCCTCTGGAGCTATGAGATCGGCACATAGGGCCACAGATGGGTCATCAGGGGCCCGCTTCATGTAGAAGGGCTTTGTCTGGGCGGGGAACCGCTCCACGAAGACCGGCCGGTCGAAATGAGCCCCCAGGGCGTCCTCCGCCGGGGCCCCGAAGTCATCCCCGTGCTCCATCTCCACCCCGTGGCCACGCACGATCTCCACCGCCTCCGCATAGGTGATCCGGGCAAAAGGCCCTTTGACCTCGGCCAATAGGGCTTCGGAGTCCCGCTCCAGCGCCTCGAGCTCTTGCTTCCTGTCCTCCACCACGAACTCCACCACATAGCGGACCAAGTCCTCTTGAAGCTGGAGGTTCTCCTCGTGTTCCAGGAACGCCACCTCGGCCTCGGCCATCCAGAACTCGGTCAGGTGCTTACGGGTCTTGGACTTCTCGGCACGGAACACCGGGCCGATCCAGTACACCTTGCCCAGGGCCATGCAGGTGGCCTCCAGGTACAGCTGGCCGGACTGGGAGAGATAGGCGGTTCTGCCGAAGTAGTCCAAGGGAAACAAAGTAGTGGTCCCCTCCACCGCGGTACCCACCAGGATGGGAGCCTCGGTGGCCACGAACCCCCGCTCCCGGAAGAACTGGCGGATGGCCCACAGGACCGAGTCCCGGATCCGAAGGAGCGGCACTTGCCGCCGCATCCTGATCCACAGGTGCCGATGGTCCATGAGGAAGCCCACCCCGTGTTCCTTTAGCCCGATGGGGAAGGGCTCCTTGGGGATATGGACCGGCTCGATCTTCCGCACGGCCAGCTCGTATCCCCCCGGGGCCCGGGGGTCGGCCCGCACCGTGCCCCAAACCCTGAGGGAACTCTCCTGGGGGAGCCGTTCCGCCAGCTCGAACGTGTCCGGGTCGGCGTCCGGGGTGACCACCCCTTGCACCAACCCGGTCCCGTCCCGCACGATCACGAACCGGATCCTTCCGGAGGAGCGCTTGTTGAACAGCCACCCCTGGATCAGGACCTCTTCGCCTACGTGATGCTCCAGCTCCTCTACGTAGGCTGGCCGTGCTTCCCGTTCCTCCACTTCAGTCCCTCCGCCATACCAGCCGCACCAAAGGCTCGCCGGCAGCCTGGTGAATGGTGAGCTCCCCCTTGTGGGCGGACTGGACGGCCTTTCCCAGGCGACGGGCCAGGTGAGCGGTGGTGGTGGCGATCTCCACCCCGGCATCCCGCGGCTCGATCCACAGGATGCGGTGCAAGGGGCGGGTGCGGCGGGCTTCCTCCTCCTGGTTCTTGATCAGGTTCAAGATCTCCTGCCAGTGCTTTGTGCAGTAGTCCCCCTTGAGGAGCACGTACCCCCCTGGATAGCGGTCGATTTCCCGGCGGCAGGCGGGGCATATAGCCCGGGCCGCCCCGGAAGGCACCTCATCCGCCCACTGCCAATGGCCATCCCGGTACAGGAGCCCGCATCGCTCGCATACCGTGGGCTCACGGTGCTTCTTCCCCTCGTAATAGGGGTTGTCGGACTCCCAACCCACTTGGCCACGTCTTTCGCCGGGCACCCTACTGCCCCTCCTTCTCCGCCACCAGCCGCTCGATGTACGCTATCGCTTCGCCCACCGTTTGGATCTTCTCCGCCTCCTCGTCCGGGATCTCGATGCCGAACTCGTCCTCGAACTCCATGATCAGCTCCACCGTGTCCAGGGAGTCGGCACCCAGGTCGTCCACGAACGAGGCCTCGTCGGTAACCTCCTCCAGATCGGCCATGAGTTGCTCTGCGATGATCTCACGCACCCGATCGGCGATTTCGCTCATTATGTTTCCACCTCCTGAGGGAGCTTTTCCACTACTACTCGCACGGCACAAGCCCTCCATCCACGTAGAAGACGTGCCCAGTTATATAAGAGGCCTTGGGGGAAAGCAAGAACGCGATCAGCTCTGCTACTTCCTGCGGCTGGCCGAACCGCCCCAGCGGGATCCTGGCTAGATACCCCTCCCGGACCTCCGGGGGGAGACTTGCGGTCATCGGGGTCTCGATGAACCCCGGGGCCACCGCGTTGACCCTGATCCCCCACGGCCCCGCCTCTTGGGCCAGCGTCCTGGCCAGGGCCACCAAGCCCGCCTTGGCCGCCGCGTAGTTGGCCTGGCCCACGTTGCCGGTGAGGCCCACCACCGAGGACAGGAACACCATCGCCCCGGCCCGGGCCTTGGCCATTGCCCGCAGCGCCTCCCGACCACAGTAATACCCCCCGGTCAGGTGTGCCCGCAGCACCTCCTCCCATTCCTCTGGCCGCATCCGCAGCAGGAGCTTGTCCCTGGTGTGCCCCGCCGCATGCACCAGGAAATCGAGCCTCCCCCCCCAGGCCAAGGCCTCCTTGAACGCCCGCCGCACCTCCTCCCCTACCCCCACGTCGCAGGGGAGGAACAAGGCCCCCTCCCCCAACGCCCGCTGGGCCGCCTGCCCCCGCTCCTGATTGCGCCCCAGCAGTACCACCCGGGCCCCGCCCTGGGAAAGCAGCCGGGCCGTGGCCAACCCGATCCCGGAGGTGCCCCCGGTGATCAGCGCCACCTTACCCTGGAACATCCCCCATCACCTCCCTAAAGGCGAGGAAGCGTATACCCACCCCGAAGCGTTTGCCAAGTCGGGTGAGCACCTCCCCCGGCCCCACCTCCCACGCCTCCTCAATCCCCAATGCCGCCAGCGACTCGATCACGCCCGTCCACCGCACCGGGGAGGTCATCTGCCGGGCGAGGAGTTCCTTGATCCTGTCCGGCGACTCCTCAGGCCTTCCCGAGACAGCGGAGAGGAAGGGGCAGCGGGGCGGGGAAAAGTGCACTTCTTCCAAAGCGCGGGCTAGGGCGCACTCTGCCCCGGCCATGGCCGGGGAGTGGAACGCCCCCGCCACCTTCAGGCGGACCGCCTTCCCCCCCGCGGCTTGTGCCAATTCCTGCGCCTTGGCGAGCGCATCCGGCGGCCCGGACAGCACTACCTGTCCGGGGGAGTTGTAGTTGGCCACCGTGCAGCCCGCTTCGTCGGCCAGCCGCTCCACCTCCTCCACCGGCAGCTTGAGCACCGCCAGCATCCCCCCGGGGTGGGCCTGGGCCGCCTCCTCCATCAGCCTGCCCCGCAGGGCCACCAGCTCCATGGCCTCCTGCCAGGGGAACACCCCACAGGCGGCCAGGGCGGCGAACTCGCCCAGCGAATGGCCGGCCACCGCCTCCGGCGTCTTCCCGGCTTGCTGCAGGCGGGCGTAGGCCAGCCACTCCACGAGCAGGATGGCCGGCTGGGCCACCGCGGTGCGGGAGAGCTCCTGTGGCCTCTCCCGGATGATCTCCACCAGGGGCAGGCCCACGATCCCTTCCGCGGTTTCCACTATCCTTTGGGCCCAGGGACGGGCAAAAAACTCCTCCCCCATGCCCGGGGCCTGGGAGCCCTGACCGGGGAACAGGAAGGCTACCACCTCACCACCACCGTCCCGTAGCTCGCTCCGGCACCGAAGGCTGTTAGCACCACGATCTGGCCCGCCACGATCTTCCCGGCCCGCACCCACTCGTCCAGGGCGATGGGGATGGAAGCAGTGGAGGTATTGGCCACCCGGTCGATGTTCACCACCACCTTGGACTCCGGCACCCCCAGCCGGGCAGCCAGCGGCCGGATGATCCTGAGGTTCGCTTGATGAGGGATGAGCCAGTCCACGTCTCCCGGGGTGAGCCCGGCCTGAGCCAGGGCCTCCCGGGTGGCCCGTTCCGTCATGGACACCGCGGAGCGGAACACCCCTTCCCCTTCCATCTTCAGGTAATGGAGCCCTTGCCGCACCGTGTCCTGGGAGGCGGGCAGCCTCACCCCACCGGCTTCCAGTTTGAGCAACCCGAGCTTGGTGGCGTCCCCGTGCAGGGACACGCCCAAGATGCCAGCCCGGCCCGGGGATGGTTCCACCACCACTGCCCCGGCCCCGTCCCCGAACAGGACACAGGTGCGGCGGTCGGACCAGTCGGTGAACCTGGACAAGGCCTCGATTCCCACCACCAGGGCCCGTCGGGCGAGGCCGGCGGCCACCGCCCCGGCGGCCACCGCGAGTCCGTAAACGAACCCAGCGCAACCGCTTTTGAGGTCGAAAAACGCGGGCTCCTGGGACAGGCCCAACCCGGCGGCGATGAACGGGGCTGTCCCGGGGATGGGTTGCTCGGACACGTTGGTGGCGGCGATGAGGAGGTCCACCTCCTGGGGGGCGACCCTGGCCGCCGCCAGTGCCGCGCGGGCCGCTGCCACCCCCATCTGGGAGGGATGCTCCCCAGGGGAAAGCAGCCGCCGCTCCCGGATGCCGGTGCGGCTCACGATCCACTCGTCGCTGGTGTCAACGAGCTGCGCCAGATCGTCGTTGGTGACCCGTTTTTCCGGCAAGAACGACCCGGTGCCCGTGATCCTGGCCTCGATCACCCTGCCCCCCGATCCCGTGGCGGATACGACCGGCTCAATTGCACCCCTACCTGTTGGAGGGAAGGGCCGTGGAAATCCGGTCCACCACCCCGGCCTTGGCCGCCCAATACGTCCGTTCCACCGCCGCCTCCATGGCCCGGGAGGAAGAGCGGCCATGGGCCACCATCACCAACCCTCGTACCCCAAGGAGCGGGGCTCCATTGTAGCGATCGTAGCTCATCTTCCCGGCCAAAGCCTTGAGGGCCGGCTTGAGCAGGGCCGCCCCCAGCTTATACCGCAGCGCCCTCCCCACCCCCGACTTCAGTGCCTCCCAGGTGGCCTCCGCCCCGCCCTCCAACGCCTTGATGGTGAGGTTCCCGGCGAAGCCACCGGTCACCACCACGTCCGCTGGCCGCTCGGAAAGGAGCTGATGCGGCTCCACGTTTCCCACGAAGTCAGGCCGTCCGGCTAGTAGGGTATGGGCACTCCGCACCAGTTTATCCCCCTTCAGCGGTTCGGTGCCGATGGACAAAAGCCCCACCTTGGGTTGGGAAAAGCCCAGCACCTCTCGCGCGTACAGTACACCCATGTCCGCGAACTGGGCCAGGTGCTCCGGTCTGGGGTCGGCGGTGGCCCCCACATCGATGAGCAGCAGCTCCCGTCCAGTCAGGGTGGGAAGGGAGGCACAGATCCCTGGGCGTTTGGCCCCGGGCAGGCGGCCCAGGATGAGCAGGCTGGCTGCCACCACTGCCCCGGTATTCCCCGGGGACAAGAAGGCATCCGCCTTCCCTTCGGCCAGGAGCTGGAGCCCCCGGGCGATGGAGGTGGCCCGGTTGCGTATCGCCTGCACCGGGGGGAGATCCGGGGGGATGAACTCCTCGCAATCCAGGATCTCGGCGTGGGCGTCTGCGGGAAGGTGGGGTTCGATGAGGCGCCGGCGGCCGGCGAAGATGAGGTGAATGGGGAGCCTGTCCGCCGCGGCCAGGGCTCCCGCCACCAACTCCCCCGGGGCACGATCCGCCCCCATCACGTCCACTACGATGCGGATAGCCATAAAAACTAAGGTCCCCAAAGCCCTGCGGCTTTTCGGGAACCCCCACTCCCTAAACCCTTTCCCCGGGGCCGCCCTGCGGCCTGTTGGGGCCCCCACGAACCTGCACTCCTTCGTGGGGTTCACTGGTGCCGAGGGTGGGATTTGAACCCACACGGGCCTTAAAGCCCACTGCCCCCTCAAGACAGCGCGTCTGCCAATTCCGCCACCTCGGCTCCGAGCGGATGTTAGCCCTGGGCCCTTCTAGCGTCAAGGGCCTAGTCGTGGGGGTCTTCGGCTTCGCTACGCGGTGATCACGGGCTCCGCTGCAAGGCCCACTCTTGCCCCGATGGTGCAACCGTCCTATAAGGGAGCCAGCGGACGCCCAAAGGGACATCCGGAGGGTTGGCATCGCCCCACTGGGAGGTGTGGAGAGGGAAGGGAGGTTCTTCAAGCCTGGAATTTCACGGATCCACTGAGCCTGCCCCGCAAACCTCAGAGGAGCGGGGCAGGCTCCCGCCCGGCCCGGTTCCATGAACCGGGTTAAAGGGGTTTTGGGAGGTTTGGGAACCGGCGATCAAGATTCAGGGCCCCTTTTGACGCTGCGCCAAAAAGGCGCAATCGGTCATAAAAGAGGAGTAGAAAGGAGTTCCTTGAACCCGGATCCTTTGAGGATCCGGGTTCAACGGAGCCTGTTGCGAGGCTCTCCTCAGCGTCAGGTCAACCTCCCGTAGGCAGGGCGCAAGGAGATTGAC
>JAJOKL010000114.1 GCA_021129895.1 Candidatus Bipolaricaulota bacterium | reverse complement strand
CCTGCCCCGCAAAACTCAGAGGCTGCGGGGCAGGCTCTCGCCCGGCCCGGTTCCATGAACCGGGTTAAAGGAGCTTTTGGATGTTTGGGATTGGGAACCGGCGATCGGGCTGCAGGACCCCTTTTGACGCTGCGCCAAGAAAAGGGGGGCGCAAGGCGATTGACGTGGGGAGCCTGGCTTTCCGGGGCAGGCTTCCTGGTCAGGCATCCTGGGCACGACCCCTCCGGCGTGGTATGCTGGACCGACCCGGTTCCGGAAACCGGGCTTGGATCCATGGTTGCCAAAGGAGGGATAACGTGCGTCTAGCCCTGGCGTTGGTGGTGCTGACCTTGAGCCTGCCGGCCTTGGCCCAAGCCCCCCCGGCTGTCCCCCAGGAGGACATCGGGGATCGGATCCTGTCTTTCATCCAATCGGCGGCGGATCTTTTGGGACAAGGCCTGGTGCGGCTCATCAATCTCATCCTTCCCGAGGGGAACGAGGTCTCGGACTCCCTGGCCACCCCATTGGGGTACCTCGGGCTCCTGACCCTGATCCTGTTCCTGTTCGGCATCCTGGAGGCTGCCCGCAAGGTGATCTGGATCGTGGTAGCGGTGGGCTGGGTCCTGATATTGGTGCGGATAATCCTGGAAGTGTTGGGGGTCTAACGGAGGCCCAGTCCCTTTAGCACCATGTTCACCGCCGCGTAGAGGAGCACCAGGGCGAACAGCTGCCTGAGGCGGTGCTTGGGGAGTCTGGCTCCCAACGCGGGGCCGAGCTGGGCTCCGATCACGATCCCGAGGATCAGCGGGATGGCCAGTTCCCAGTGGGTGTTCCCGGCCAGGGCGTGCTGGCCGGTGGCCAGGGCGGCGGAGGGGACCATCACGAACAGGCTGGTGGCCACCGCTTCCCGGATGTCCAGGCCCAGGGCCAGCATCAGTGCCGGGACCATCACCGTGCCCCCGCCCAGGCCCAAAAGCCCGCTGGTCAGCCCGGCCATGAGGCCCACCAGGGTTCCCACCGCCGGATGAGTGCCCTTCCCCTCCCCCCGAGAGAAGAGCTCCTTGGGCTGCTTGCCCAGGATCATGACCCCGGCTGGATAGAGGAGGAACAGGCCGAACGCCACCGCCAGCCAACCGGAGGAGATGTGCCGGCTGAGGAGCGCCCCAACCCAGGCTCCGGCCAGGGCCCCGGGCATGATGGCCAGTCCCAGCCGCACTCGGATCGCCCTCCGCCGGAAGTAGGCCACCGAGCTGGAGAGGCTGGTGAAGATCACCCCGGCGATGCTGGTCCCCACTGCCTCTTGTGTCGTGGCCACAAGACCAGTTAACACCAAAAGAGGTACCAAAAACACCCCACCCCCCACCCCGATCATGGACGCTATGGTGCCGATCCCGAGCCCCGCCAGAAGCAGCCAAAAGTAGGTCGCCATGAGGGTCAAAGATACCGGGCACAGGTTGGCTTGGCAAATCTTTGTCTATCAGCACTCCAAATCCAGCGGGTCGGCACGTTGGGGTACCATAGTCCCATGGTCACCGAGGAGCGGCGCAGGAAGATCGAGCGGGTGATCTCAGGACGGCTCAAAGGACTGGCCTGCGTGTGCGAGAATTTTTCTAAGCCACACAACGCGGCGGCCATCCTCAGAACCTGCGAAGCGCTAGGGATCCTGAACGTTTACATCATCGAGGAGGACTGCCCATTTGAGCCGGCCAAGGGCGTCACCCAAGGGGCGGAGAAGTGGCTTTTCCTGCACCGGTTCCGGCGGGCGGAGCGGGCACTCGCCGCCATCAAGGCAGCGGGCTACGCCATCTACGCCGCCGTCCCGGGGGAGGCGAGCCTGACCGTGGAGGAGCTCCCGGTGGACCGGCCACTGGCCTTGGCGTTCGGGGCTGAGGCCACCGGCCTTTCGGAAGTGCTCCTCTCCGCCTGCCAGGGCACGTTTCACATCCCCATGTGGGGCTTCTCCCAATCCCTCAACGTGTCGGTGGCAGCGGCCATCGCCCTGTATCGCTGTGCCCGAGCGCGGCGGGAACACCTGGGGAGGGAGGGGGACCTGCCCCCGGAGGAGCTGGCCCAACTGCGGACCAGGTACGAGCAGCTCTCCCTGCCCCCGAGCCAACGACCGCGATGAGACGTCCCCGGTATTGGCTGTTCATGGTGCTCTCGGTCCTGGCGATAGGGATAGCTTTGTTTTTCACCGGGCTGGCGTGGTTGATTACCCTGCCGGCCCGGAAATGGAGGGAGCGGCGTGTCCGGGAGTGAGGGGACGAGGCTGGGGATCGCCCTGGGGGGAGGCGGGGCCCGAGGGCTGGCCCACGCTGGCTTCCTAGCGGAGCTGGAGGAGGTCGGGATCACCCCGGCCTGCTTGGCAGGGACCAGCATGGGGGCGGTGGTGGGGGGCCTGTACGCCGCCGGACAGGACATGGAGAAGTTGATCCGGGTGTTCTCCCACTTGGACCTGCGGGAGATATTCGGGATGCCCGAGTCCTACCGGCAGATGCTGGAGCGCAGTATCGGGGAAGCCCTGCTGGAGCGGTTCCGGGGGCCGAGCTGGAAGCACGAGCCCTCCCCTCGGCTTTCCCGGATGCTGGAGCTGTTGCGGCTGTTCGGGAAGCGGCTCTCCTTCGAAGAGCTGGAGCGGCCGTTCGCCGCGGTGGCCGCCGACCTCTTGAGCGGGGAGGAGGTGGTGATCCGGTCCGGCCCCCTGTACTTGGGGCTGGCCGCCTCCGCCGCCTTGCCCGGGGTGTTCCATCCCATTCCCTGGAACGGCCGCTGGCTCATTGATGGGGGTGTGGTGAATAACCTGCCGGCGGACGTGGTGCAGGCTATGGGGGCGGGGGTGGTGGTGGCGGTGGACGTGGCGGCGCCCTTGGCCTCGAACCCCTCCACCACCATGGAGGTGGTGCTGCAATCTTACGCCATCACCGCCCGGGAGCTCGTCCGAGTGAAGCTGGCGCGGGTCAGGGAGCGGCTGGGAGAGAGGCTGATCTACGTGCGACCGGAGGTCGAGGGAATCGGGGTGCTGGAGTTCGAGCGATTGCCCGAAGCGGTGGCCGCCGGCCGGGCCGCCGCGCGGGAGGTACTGCCCAGGATCCAAGCGGCCCTCAGATAGGCGTTACCAGTCCCGGCGGTGGCCTCCTCGACCTGCTTGTGGCCCTATGCCCTTTCGCTAACCTCGCTCAGGGCACATTTGCCACCATTCCCCACCATTCGGGGGGACGAATCCCAGGCCTCAAAGGCTGTATGGAGAGGATCTCGTAACAAGTGGCAGCCTTACGCTCCCTCACCCTCGAGCAAGCCTAGCAGCAATTCCTTCGCCTCCTCCAAGGCCTCAAGCTCGTCCACCAGCGTCAGCTTTATCCCTAGCTCCCCCAGAAGCCCGCCCAAGGCCGCCACCAGCTCCGGGCGGATCACCCATACCTCCTCTGGCCAACCCCACTCCGAGCCCTCTAAAGTGGAGACGAACCAGGGGGGGAGGTTTTCGAACCGTGTCGGATACGGCTCGATGCTGTTGTTTATCACGAACCCGCTTTCCTGGTGCACACAGAGAAGTGCAGCCGCATAGAGAGCCGGGGCCCCTTTCTCGCCCCGGATCAAGGCGGGGAGGCCAAACACATCCACTTCCCAAACGCCCTGCCGGGGTTGGGGCTGCTCCTTCAGGTCAGCCACTAGCCCCTCGGAAATGAGAGACACCGGCCACAGGGGGGCCGGAGACGGCTCGGGAAACCACCGATCTTCCCAACCACCCTCTTCCTGATCCAACACCCGTACCAAGATATATCCCCGAGGCCCCTTCTTAAGCAGCTCCGGTTCCTCCCGCAGCCGGGTGGCCAGGTCCGTTAGCTGCTCTAACGCCACGGTGAAGTAGCGGACCTCTTCCCGATCCAGGTACCAGTCCTCATAGCCCGGCCGATGGGACCGGAACTTCGGCCACGCCTGCTTCCCCCGAAAGCGGAGGCCGAGTTTGCGGATCAACACCAGATCGCGCGAGGAAAGCTCCTGCCGGCCCTCGAAGAACAGCGTCAGGCAACGCTGGCCGATGTACACGTCCCATTCGAAGTCCTCTGGGTCGGCTCCAAGCAGGTTCAGGTAGCTATCGAATCCCTCCCGTCCCGGGTACACCACCAACCCCAGCGCCTCCCCGAGCTTGCCGAGCACGGATAAATAACCGATTTCGCCTGTGGTGGGATCCTGAACCCCCACCGGGTCGCTGTCGTCCATCCATTTCCAAGGGGCGAGTTGGTAAAAACCCTGCGCCGCTTGGAACAGGGCCCGCCAATCCTCCAGGGTAGGTTCTGTCGTCATCTCCCCTCCTTGCGAGGCCAGACTACCCAGAAATTCAGGGCCTGCCAAGGGCGGCTACTCCGAGGTACAACCTACGTTATCGCGCCCCCCTGCTGATGCGGGACCCTGTAAGCCTGGAGGCGGCAGCGGCGTCGGCCAGCACGGTGAGGTTAGGGTGTAGCTGCAATGCCGAGGCCGGCACCTCCGGGGTCACCGGCCCCTGAAGGGCCCGGGCCAGCACCTTTGCTTTCTCCTCCCCGGACACAAGCAGCAGGATCTGGCGGGCGCTCATGATGGTGCGGATGCCCATGGTGATGGCGCGCTGGGGCACCCGCTCCAGGCCGCCGAACCGATCGGCCTCGGCCTTCCTGGTGTCCTCCGAGAGCTCGGCGACGTGGGTGAGGGATTCGAACGGGGTGCCGGGTTCGTTGAACGCGATGTGCCCGTTCTCACCTATCCCCAGGACAGCGAGGTCGATCCCCCCTACCCGGCGGATTAACTCCTCGTAGCGGCGGCATTCAGCCTCCGGGTCGCGCGGGAGGCTATGGGGGATGTGGGCATTCTCCGGGCGGAGGTCCACCTGGCCCCACAGGTGGCGGCGCATGTAGCTGGCGAAGCTCTCGGGGTGATCAGGGGGAATCCCCAGGTACTCGTCCAAGTTGAAGCAGATCGCGCTGGAGAAATCCAGCAGGCCCTCCCGGAATAGCCGCACAAGCTCCCGGTACATGCCGAGGGGCGTATCCCCGGTGGGGAGGGCGAGGATGAGGTCCGGCCTTTCCAGGAGCCGGCGGGCCACCAGCCGCGCCGCCTCCCGGGAAAGCCTTTCGTAATCGTCCACGACGATCAGCTTCACCAGTCTACCCTCCTTTCCGGTGGGGGGACCCGCGATGCTGGGGTTCATAGGCTTTGCCCGTCACCCGTCACGCGTCACCCGTCACAGAAGTTCTGTCACCCGTCACGCGTCACCCGTTACGCGTCACGGCCTCTGTAGACGATCTCACCCCCGAGGATGGTGTAGTGCACGTTTAAGTCCTCGTCGAAGATCACCAGGTCCGCGTCCTTCCCCACCTCCAGGCTCCCTTTTCTGTCCTCGATCCCCAGGAGCCGGGCTGGGTTCAAGGTGGCGCAGCGCACCGCCTGGGGAAGGGAGCAGCCGGTGAACTCCATGAAGTTCCTCACCGCCCGGGCCATGGTCAGGGTGCTTCCGGCCAGGGTGCCGTCGGGCAAGCGAGCGACCCCATCTTGTACCTTCACCGGCAGGCCCCCCAGCTGATAGTTCCCGTCCGAGAGCCCGGCGGCGGAGATGGCGTCGGTGACGAGACAAACCCGGTCATATCCCTTGACTTTTGCCACCAGACGCACCACCGCTGGGTGGACGTGGATCCCATCGCAGATGAGCTCCACGTAGGCATCCGAGTCCAAGGCCGCCCCCACCGCCCCCGGGGCCCGATGGTGCAAGGGGGGCATGGCGTTGAACAGATGGGTGAACAGTTTCACCCCCTTTCCCACCGCGGCCAACGCCTGCTCATAAGAGGCGTCGGAGTGCCCCAGGGCCGGGACCGCCCCGATCCCCTTGATCTGGGCGATGAGTTCGGCTGCCCCGGGGAGTTCGGGGGCCAGGGTGACGATTTTTATGAACTCCTCCTGCCCGGCCACCAGGCGCGCGAAGGCCTCCGGGGAGGGGGGCAGGATATGGGCCTCGTTGTGAGCCCCTTTCCGCCGGGGGGAGACGAACGGCCCCTCCAGGTGCATCCCCAGGACCGCCGGATGCTCCACTTCCCTTATGCGGGCGATGGCCTCCCGGATTTCGTCAACGGGGGCGGTGACCGTGGTGGGGAGGAGGCCGGTTGTGCCGTGGGACAGGTGGAAATCGATGATCCTGCGGATGTCAGTGGGGGAGGCATCCTCGAAGTTGTGTCCTGCCCCCCCGTTCACCTGAAGATCTATGAACCCGGGCGCTATGTACAGCCCAGACGCATCAAGTTCTCTCATTTCCTCTGCTCCGCTGGGAAGATCCGCCACCCCTACCATTATCACCCGCCCTGCTTGGACCAGGATGTCTCCATGAATGACCTCACCGACTGTTATCAAGAGGCCATTACGGATAAGAAGATCAGCCATGATCACACCCCTTCATCCTTTTAACCAACCTGGCTGTGATGGCCTCGGGGTTGGTGATCGCAGTACCCACCACTACAGCGTGGGCCCCCAGCCGTATGGCCTCACACACCTCTTCGGGAGTCCAGAACCTCCCCTCGGCAATCACCGGCACCTCGAGCCGAACCACCAGCCGCCGGACCAGTTCCAAATCGGGACCCTCTTGTTTCTGGGAGGCCGTGTAAGGGGTGTACCCGGAGAGGGTGGTGGCCACTATATCAGCCCCTGCGGCAACCGCTGCCACTCCCTCCTCCTCGGTGGAGATGTCGGCCATCACTAACACATCGAACCGGGCCCTGATCTCTTTTACGAGCTCTTCCAGCGTCACCCCGCCTGGCCTCCTCCTAGGAGTGGCATCCAGGGCTACGATCTCCGCCCCTGCCTGGACCACTGCCTCTGCGCTGGGGAAATCTGGGGTTATGTAGATCTCTGAATCTGGGTGCCGACGCTTGTAGATTCCTATGACCGGCAAAGAGCAGACTTCCTTGATGGCCCTGATGTCCTGGGGGCCGTTGGCTCGGATCCCCACCGCCCCGCCCCGTTCCGCTGCCTGGGCCATGGCGGCCATAAACCGAGAACCGTAGAGGGGGGACCCTTCCACTGCTTGGCAGGAAACTATTAGCCCACCTTTAAGTTGGGAGAGTAACTTCTCTTTCCTAGGGGACCTCAATTGGCCCATTGGATCTCCTTCAAATCCCGCTTCAGGTTTTCCAAAAACGGTTCGTCCACTGGCATCCCGAGCTGGCGTATAGCGAACAGTACCGCCCCCACAACTGAGGGGAACTGAGGCAATTTGACTTCCGCCAAAGGGGCTTGCTGGCGTATATCCTCCACCAAGGGATCGAGGATCCAGTGGCCGGCCCGGAACACTCCGCCAGCGGGATAAACCGTGAAGGGTTGGTCCAGCTTCCCCAGCCTCCGGAGGGCGGTGATAGCCGCTTGAGCCAGGGCTCGACCAGCCCGGGCCAAGATGTCCTGGGCCACTGTATCCCCCTCCTGGGCGGCTTGGTGTACCAACCGAGCCAGGGCTGCCACCTCAGGCCGGGATAAGCCATCGTCTTGGTAGACCCTCTCCAGAAGCTCGGCCATAGACGAACAACCGAAATGCCGTTGGAGCTTCTCTTGGAGCAGAGTGGGGATACTCCGACCGTCCAGAGCCCGGAAAGCCTGTTTCAAGGCCTGCCTCCCGATGTCATAGCCCCCACCTTCGTCGTCTATCAGATACCCCCACCCCCCGACCCAGACCTCCCTCCCAGTCTCATCCGTCCCATAGGTGTTGGCTCCGGTACCAGCGTAAACCAACACCCCAGGCTGTCCCCAGGCAGCCCCTGCCAGGGCTATCTGCATGTCCCCAGTGACGAGGATGTGATCTGAATACAAGGTCTCCCGGATGATACTCCGCACGAGGCCTACCTCCTGCTCCCGGAACCCGGTTTTCCCCATGCACACACTGTCCACCCGAGGGCACAGCTCACCTGGAAAAGACAATCCCACCACCTGTTCTATGGCGGTGCGGAGTCGACGCATCCCCAGCTCGCCAGCCAAGTGATTGGCCGGCCCCCCTTGTCCCCAGCCAAGCACACGACCCACCTCGTTCACCACAAGGCACTTCGTGCTGGTGGCCCCCCCGTCTATCCCCACCACCCTCATGAAACTCCCCTTACCAGACCTTACCAGACCAAACGGTCTTTGTACTTTTCCTTCAACATCTGGTTGTATTCGTCTGCCCCATCGATGTTCTGGCTTCTCAACACCGGAGGAGTGCCTCCTCGACTGACCACCTCTTCGATGGCCCTAATCATGAGCATGTTTATCAGAAGGGCCCCCACCACGGTGGACCCAGGCCCCACCTTGTCCACCAACCCTGGGACCTCCACCATGGCATCCCCTACGGGCACACCAGTGTCCAGCACGAGGTCTGCTATTTCGAACAAGCGCTTGCCGCTGGGATGGCGGGAGGTTACATTGCGCGAGTACTCCAGGGAAGTAATACTAATCACATACAAGCCCCGCTTCTTGGACTCCAGGGCCACTTCTATGGGGAGGGGGTTGCGGCCCGAGGTGGAGATAACGATCATCACCTCCCCAGAGTTGAGGCCGTATTTAGCCGCGTACCGATCTATCAAACTGGTGCCGTGCTCCTGGTTTCTCTCGTCCAGATCTTTAATCATTTCTGGTACAGCGTTTACCGGGACCACCCCCCCAGCACGTCCGGTAATCTCCCGGGCAATGACCGCGGAATGCCCGCTACCGAAGGCGTGAACGATGCCCCCGGAAAGAAGGCAATCGGCTATTTTCTTTGCACCAACTTCGATGTTGTCAGCCTGTTCCTTGCTTGCCTTTTCGGCCAGCGATAGCACCTCTTGGGCATACCGTCGTTCCAGCAAATTACCCTCCTCGCCTCTTGGTATTGCCCTCGTCCGGGAGGTAGTCCCCTACCCGGTACGTCCCCTTGGTAAAGGCACACAGGGCCTCATATGTCTGCCTCTCCAGGGGGGAGGGATGTTTGTGTAGATCCAGCATGCTCCGTACTCCCCCCACGAAATAGGCACAAACAGATTCCGTCATATAGCCGTACTTGACGCCTCCGTCCAGATATTCTTTGAACCGGTGGTGTCGCTCAGCCTTCGTTTGGATGGGCTCGGGAAGCTGCACGAAGTACTCCAGCTCAATCCCTGCCCCCCGGGTGCGAGCCACCTGGGCCGCTTCCTCCACCCCCTGGATGGCCCGGTAGAACATGTAATTGGGCTGGACGAACGCCAGGTCGAAGTAGTAATCTGAGTAGTTATCCAACAGGTGAACGTTGTACGTGGACCAAAATGGGATCCACAGGAACTTGTACCCCAGCTCGTTTATGGTTCGCCGCAGTTCTTTTAATAGGTAATGGTCGTCAATATCCCAACTGCGGTACACCGTCTCGAACATCCAGTAAAAACCGAGGAAGTTCAGGTTCTTGAAGTTGGCCGCGGTCCATCGCTCGTGGGCCTCTCTCACAAACCAGCGCTCCGCCTCCAGCCGCTGGTCGGTGGCTCGCTGAAGGTTCTGGCCCACCACGCTGAAGTTCAGGTTAGCCCCCCCCTCTTCCAGGGAACCGAACATAGTCTGGTTTATACCTGGATAGGGGAGGGCGATGACGATGTTGCGCTTGTGGCACGGGCTGCCCAGCCGTTGGGTGAGCTGGCCCAGGACGTGGTCACATGCAGCCAGGTAACCAGTCGGCCCGTAGAGGGCCTCCAACATCTCGTCCCAGTCGGACTTTCTGGTGGGGTTAGGCGATGGTACCGCGTAGAAATCCCCCTCTCCACACATGGTAGTACCTAGATTGACGTCCGCACCCAGGCTGTTCCCCGATGAGGGAACCATCACCACCAACAGCGTGTCGAAGAACCAGTCCTTGGGCCGCCCGGAAGCATCGAGTTGAGCGAAGTTAGACTCTATTGCCCGAAGTTTATCTTGATCGAAGTCTCTCTTTTCGACCCAATCCCGCGCATCCTCCCCCTGAATATACACATGATGGATGCCGTTCCACTCTTCCTGCTTCGGCTTAAAGTATCCCACCTTTTACCTCCTTGTCCTAGTTAAAAAACTTGTGGCGTCCTAGGCTAATTCAGACGACGCATCCCTGTTCACGCAAGATACGCTTTAGTTCGCTCACATCGACGTCCCTAACCCCTACCCCGTTTTGGGCAGCCATGGCTGCCGCTGTCCCGGCAGCCTGCCCCAAGGTGTGGCAGTTGGGCTGTATCCTGATAGAGGCCTGGGCTTCGAAGGTGGCAGAGATGCACCGCCCGGCCACCAGCAGGTTGTTCACCCTCTTTGGGATAAGGGCCCGATATGGGATTTCATGGAAGGCATCTGGATGGGAATACGGGGTCCCTGTGAGGTCGTCCCAGCGCCTCCCCCTTCCCCGCACCGGGTGGATGTCCACTGGGTAGTGGTTGCGGCAGATAGAATCGGGGAACATCCTGCAGTTCAGGATATCATCCAGGGCAACCACATAGTCTCCCACTATCCTTCTACTCTCCCGCACCCCAACCAGGGGGGCGACCGCCACCAGGTAGCTCTCCTCACAGCCCGGCAGGTATCGGCGACAGAAGTTCAGCAACCGCCGGATAGCCCGCCTCCCATCCACCTGGGCAGCGGAAAGCTGCCAGGGATTGGTCCCATCGTCGAACTTGGTATCTATGCGGGGGCAGTTGAAGGCCAGTTCTCCTGGCCTTCCGGGAACGGTGAAGGCCTGAAAATAATCTCCGTCTCTCTTCTGCAGCACCCCCTCCGTCACCGCCTTCTGGAAAAGAGGCTCTAAGGGGGACCCACTCCCCCACGCCATCGCAAAGTGCATGAAAGAAGGACACGGCTGGGGAAGTCCAATCTCAGTCAAAAACCTGCTCAAGTCATCTAAGTTCACATTCCCCAGCAAAAAACGGAGTGACATTGCTTGATGATGGCCATCTTCGTCCCCAGCTTGGAAGGGGGCCCCGGCCGCCACTGCCAGGTCTGCGTCCCCAGTGGCGTCCACGAACACTTTGGCCCTCAGGGTAGACAAACCCGCCTTGTTGTGAACCTCTACGGCTTGAATCCACCCCTCCTTCACCACTGCCCCTACGAAGTAGGTGTGATAGAGGACCTCTCCCCCGGCTTCCAGGAGCAGGTCTTCCAGCACGAACTTTAGCCCCTCGGGATTAAACCAGTTGTCGTTACCATCGGGATCTACAGCCCCGTCACCCTGAGCCCGCAACCTGGCTTTTATCTCGTCGGTCAACCCCCGGTTGAGCTCCTTCCCCCCTGCCACATTGCGCATGAAGGGGGTGACCAGGGCCCCGGTGGCCGTCCCCCCGAGGAAGCCCAGCGCCTCCACCACTAAGGTACGGGCCCCCAGCCGGGCACTGGCTATCCCGGTCACAGAGCCAGCCGTACCCCCCCCCACTACGATCACATCCCACTCCCCCGGTGGGCCTCCCACTCTCGCCCTCCTCTCTTCAGCCGCCAACTTCATTTGCCCCCTCATTCCTTAAGAGCACCTTCGAACCCTTCGATGAAGTAGCGCTGGGTGAATATAAAGAACAGAAGAATCGGCAGGGCCGCCACCACCAAACTGGCGGTTATGTATCGGTAGTTTTGCTCCAACCCTGTCGACAGGTGGGCGATGGCCACCTGCAATGGGTATTTATTGGTATCCCGTAAGACGATCAGCGGCCACAGAAACGAGTTCCAATAGGCCACAAACGAGAAGATGGCCAGTGTTCCCAACGCCGGCTTCACCAGGGGAAGCTCTATGTTCCACCAGAGGCGGAACTCACTGCACCCGTCTATGCGAGCCGCGTCCTCCAACTCTCGGGGGACCGATTGGTAGTGCTGTCGCAACAGAAAGATGCCGAATATACTGACCGCACTGGGGATGACCACCCCAAGGAAGGTGTCGACCAATTGCAACCTCATTATGGTTATGAAATTGACCACCAGTGCCCCTTGCACGGGGATCAACATGGGCGCCAAGATCAGGTAGAAAATCAGATCCCGTCCCTTGAACTCGAACTTTGCCAAGGGATAGGCGGCCAAGGCCGAGAACACCAGCTGCAAAAATACTCCCAGCCCGGTGATGATGATGGAGTTCAGGAAATATCTTAGCATCGGGATCTCGTTGAATACATAGCGGTAGTTGTCTAAGGTCGGCTGCCGGGGGAAGAGCACCGGCGGCCAAGAGAGGATGTCCTCCGCCCCCTTAAACGAAGTGGACAACGCCCACAGGAATGGGAATGCAAAGAAAAGGCCGAACAACAATATGAGCGTGTAGCGTACCACGCTCCACATGATCTTTTTCTTCTTCCTCATGATATTCATCTCTAGGCCTCTTTTCTCCTTGCTCCAAAGAATTTAAAGTTTATGACCATGAGCACGACTAGGAATAAAGCTAAGATAACCGACAAGGCTGCAGCTAGGCTGAACTGGAACCGATTGAATGCTAGGTTATATATCTCATAGAGTATTGTGCTAGTGTTCGCCCCCCCTTGGGTGAGGAGGAATATTTCCTCAAACACCTGCAGTGCAGCGATGGTGGACAAGGTAAAGCACAGCAACATAGATCTCCTGAGGAGGGGGAGGGTGATATACCACAACTGGTGCCACCCGCTGGCTCCGTCTATGGCCGCCGCCTCATAGAGCTCCCGTGGGATGTTCTTCAGCCCCGCCAGGTAGATCACCATATAGAACCCGAGGCCACGCCACAGGGTGACGAACATGCACGAGTAGAGGGCCACCCGCGGATCCCCTAGCCACAGGATCGGTCGTGATATCACCCCTATCCTGGTGAGGATATAGTTCAGTAGCCCCCTCTCCTGGAATATTAGCTGCCACACAATGCTCACCACCACCGCTCCAGTGATGACAGGGATGTAGTAGACGGCGCGGGCCAGCCTTACTCCCGGAAACGATTTATTTACAAGCACAGCCAATAATATAGAACCGAATTGAATAAAAGGCACTACCATGAGGTACCGAAATGAATTAGTAAGCGCCCTCCAGAAGAACCTCCTGAAATGTGGGCTCTGGAATATGTGCCTGTAATTAGCAAACCCCACCCACTCCGTCTCCCCAGTCAGGATGTTGTAGTCAGCAAACGAGAGGATGATGCCCCTGATGACTGGGTAATACGTAAAGGCACCGAGGAGCACAAGCGGGACCACCAAAAAGAGGACGGTGATGAGGTAGATCTGCCCCTTTCTGCTCAATTTCACAGCACTCTCTCCCTCTCGTTCGGCGGTGATATAGTGAACAAGCGGGGGGATACCCACGTATCCCCCCGCCGCTCATTAAGACAGATCAGTTGCGTAGCACCTCGTTTACCAACCTCTCGGCCAAGCTGAGGGCCTCCTCAGCTGTGTACTCTCCCCTGATCGCTGCCACCCAGTACTCAGCTATGATCCGGGTCACTGGCGAGAACTTCCCCGGTGGGATGCGTGTAAAAAAGGGAGCGTCCATGTTTATCCCGTATGGCAGCATGCGGGAGGCGATGACCTGAGCCTTCACGTTAGGGTCTTCCTCCATCCTCTCCAAAAACCAAGGGTCGGTGTGGAGCCCGATCTTGGTGGAAGGAACGATACTGGCCAGTTTACTGAACTCTGCCTGCCAGTACGGGGAAGTAGCCCAGCGGATGAATGCTGCTCCCTCCCTGGGATGCCGAGCATTATGAGGAATCGACCAGCTCCAACCAGCCGCGTGGAATCGACCGTCCACTCCCGTTGGCGCCGGAGCCACATCGGTAACCTCGAACACATCAGGAAAGTTTATTTCAATGTGTTTTACTTGGCTTACACCAGCAACAAACATAGCCAACTGGCGGGCACCAAACAGGTGCCGGGCTTGCATGAACCCACCCAACTCCCGGGGCATGAGCTCCTCGTTGTACAGCATCTGGTACCACTCCAACCTCTCTACCGCCGCCGGGACGTTGAAAGCAGCGGCCTTACCATCCGGGGTCACCAGCGGCACCCCCATCAGGGACAGTTCCCGGTGGGCGATGATGGTGGGACAGAATCCGTAGAGGCCTAGCTCCTCCTTGATCACCCGGGCGTACTCCGTCATCTCCTCCCAGGTGGCGGGAGGGGCATCCGGGTCCAGCCCAGCTTGCTCGAAGATCTCCCGGTTATAGATCAGTATCGGGATGGAATCAACGTACCACGGGACACCGTAGCAGCTCTCGCCGACGATGTTAGCGTTCCACAGCCCTTCCCAGAAGATATAGCGCTCGACAGGAGGGAAGTAGTCATCCACCGGAGCCAAGGCATTCGCCGCCGCGAACTCGATTATCCACGGAGTATTCAAGTTCACAGCATCGGGGGGCTGCCCAGCCGCGATGGCTACGGTAAGCTTGTGCACCATGGCTCCAAAGGGAACATCTACCCAGTTAACAGCAATTTCAGGATGGCTTTCCTCAAACGAAGCGATCATCCGGTTCACAAAGTCGTCGAAAGCTGGACTAAGAGCCAACGTCCACACCTCAATCGTCGTGGAACCGACTGCTACCGGAGTTGCCAGACCGAACATGAGGCCGGTCGCCAGCAGCAGACATACATGCCATCTCACCTTATCGAACATCGCGTATCCATCCTCCTTTCGTTTTAGTCAAGAACCAGAAACACTCTCGCTCGATCCCCATATGTCCTAGGGGGCATAGTAGGGGACGAGCAGCAACCGCACTGGCAGGTACGAAGCACCAGCTGTCATCCAAACAAATGAAATCACCTCCTCTTCCTCAGAGAGCTCGTAACGACCTAGCACACCCGCAGTAACGCCCGGGACGTAAACAGATGCCGTGAAAACTCCTCCAGGGGTGGCTCCAGCAGGCATGTCCACCACGCTGGTGTGATAGCCTCCGCGCGGATTGGCCAAGATCGCCAAGTGCCGCCCATCCGTGCTGCGGACACGCAGGAGGAAGTTATAGGTTACACCAAAGTTCCCCCTAAGTTCTACCGGGGAGCCGTCCGTGGCGTCTATGCCCTCTACATTGGGGTCGTTCAATGTATCCCAGCCCAGTATGATTTGCTGAACCCCATCGGCCGTGTCGTAGACCATCCCCCCAGGCATAGTGACCAGACGCTGGTAAGTAGCAAATGTACCACGGGCGTGGATGCGTGGGTGAGGAAATACAGGGAGGTCTTGATAGACCTCTAGAGGATTTGTGCCCGGTCGGACAGCAAGGAAGTAAACCTCAAGGGGCACACTGAACCAAACGTCGAATATCCCCGTGATCAGCTCCTCACTAGCTGCCTCAAGCCCAGCGTGCTCAGCATCGAGCACCACTGCCTCTCCTGCAGGAACGACCAAGGTCTCTTGATCTTGCGGGCCAAGCAGTTCCAGTCCCGCTTCGTTGGCAACAGCGCGGTAATCATGACTAGGACCGGCCACACCCCGGGCTTCCACAACCACCACAGCATCCACCGGGCCATTGTTCACCAGCACGATCGGAAATCTCATCAGACCATCCGGAGCCCCGTTGATTTGATACTGGTAAAGGCGGGCCCGTCCTGCCGGCAAAGCATCCACGTACAGCACCCCTTCGGAGTCCGGATCTTCTGGGGCATTGCTGAACACCAACAGGTTGGGGAAATCCATATACAACACGGGCAGATGCGGGGCAGCCAGGACGTGCAACCCTGCCAGATCAATTTCCTGCCCCTGGGTAGCGTCGACCAGCTCCTGGACGAGCAGCAGGGGAGCTTCCCAGGGACCAGCAAAGGCAGCACCAGCACCAAATACCAAGGACATCACGACAAGCAGACCGCTGAACATTCTCCTCCTCATTCCTTTGACCCCCTTTCTAGCTTTCGTTCTAGGCATGCTTACATCCGCTGAGCCGCTTAATACCCCTCCC
>JAJOKL010000045.1 GCA_021129895.1 Candidatus Bipolaricaulota bacterium | reverse complement strand
GGGATCGAGTCCCCGGATGCGATCTTCCGCCCCGGGGAACGGGTGGCCATCCTGGTGCCGGACCACACCCGGGCCGTCCCCGTCCGGGAGCTCCTCGCCCTCTTGTGGGAGAGGTTGAACGGGGTGCTCCGTACCCAGGACATGACGGTGGTGGTGGCCACCGGCACCCACAGGGCGCCCCGGGAAGAGGAGCTAGACCGGATCCTGGGCGAGTTCCGGCGGCTGTTCCAAGTGGAGGTCCACGACGACGGCCGCTGCGAGGAGATCGGGACCACCAGCCGGGGCACCCCGGTGGCGGTGAACCCCACCGTGCTAGCCGCGGACCGGGTGGTGACGGTGGGCCACATCGGCATGCACCTTTTCGCCGGCTACTCCGGGGGGCCGAAGATGATCCTTCCCGGGGTGTGCGGGGCGGAGACGATCCGGCTGAATCACGAGCAGATCGTCGACCCCAACGCCTACGCCTGCGTGTACGAGGGTAACCCCATCCACGCCGAGATGCGGGAGGTGGCCCGCATGGTGGGGGTGGATCTCGCGGTGGACGTGGTACTTGGGCCACGCGGCCCCTTGGGGGTGCTCATTGGGGACGTGATAGAGGCCCATCGGGCCGGGGCGCGGTTCTGGGACCGCTACTTCCACGTCCTGATCCCAGGGCAGGCGAACCTGGTGATCGTCTCCCCAGGAGGGCACCCGCGGGACATCAACCTGTACCAAGCCCACAAGGCGATCGCGGGCGCCGCCCGGGCCACCGCCGACGGGGGGCTGATCCTGCTTTTGGCCGCCTGCCCAGATGGCTCCGGGCACCTGGTGTTCGACGACTGGGCGCCCCGCAGCCGCACCTTGGAGGACGTGGTGGAGATCATGCGGGCCGAAGGGTTCAAGATCGGGGGCCACAAGGTGTACTTCCTGGGGAAGGACCGGGCCCGGGGGATCCGGCACCTGTTGCTCTCGGAGCTGCCACCTGAAGAAGCGCGGGCCCTGTGGATGACCCCGGTGGGGTCGGTGGAGGAGGCGCTGGTCCTGGCCCGGGAGGAGTTCGGCCCCAGGTTTTCCGTCACGGTGATGCCCCACGGGGCCGACACGTTCCCGGTGCTCGCGAATCGGGTACAGGGTTAGCGTCTGGAGCTCCTTTCCCCAAGGGGTGAAACGCCAAACAGGGGGACGCGAATCTCCGGTTGGCAATCGGGGAATGGCGAGCAACTCAGACCGGGGGCATCACGGATTCAGAGCCGAAGAAATGGCGTCGTTGGTGGAGGCGACGGGACTTGAACCCGTGACCTCTGGCATGCCATGCCAGCGCTCTCCCAGCTGAGCTACGCCCCCAAGCGCCATGATTTTCCCGCCTCGGCCGGGCTTTTTCAACCACGACCCGCAGACGGGCAACGCCGGGGAGGGTACCGCCTTTCACGGTACCTTCCCTCCCCCTTCCTCCCGGAGGGCCAGCCCTCCGGGATGCGCAGGTGTAGCCAGTTCGCCGCAGGTCATAAACCCGCTTGCCAAGCGGCCTTTTTTTCTCTTCACAAGGTGGCCGTTTCGTGGTATAGTACATATGCGGGGGCCGATGGCCCTTCATTTTTGCCTGAACTCCCACGGGCTGACAGGAGGAATTAAATATGGAGAGCGTGGCCAACCTGGGCGGCAAGGTGCAGAAGAAGCACCTTGAGGGACACGAGGTGGACGACCTGCACCTCCTGGAAGAGGAGGACGTCAAGCGGCGTTCACCCGAGAACCCCATCCGTACCTATTTCGATGAGATTTCCCGGGTACCCCTCCTCACCAAGGAGGAGGAGGTGGAGCTTGCCAAGCGCGTGGAGGCCGGGGACAAGGAGGCCAAGGAGAAGCTGGCTGAGGCCAACCTCCGCCTGGTGGTCTCCATCGCCAAGAAATACCGGGGGTGCGGACTTCCCTTCCTGGACCTGATCCAGGAGGGGAACCTGGGCCTGATGAAGGCCGTCGAGAAGTTCGATTGGCGCAAGGGCTACAAGTTTTCCACCTACGCCACTTGGTGGATCCGGCAGGCCATCCTCCGCGCCATCACCAACCGTTCCCGTACCATCCGGGTGCCCACCCACATCAACGAACTGATCCGCAAGATCTACCAGGTGGAGCGGGATTACCTAAAGGAACACGGCACTCCCCCCTCGCTGGAGGAACTGGCCGAGGAGCTGGACACCACGGTGGAGAACATCATCAAGGCCAAGAAGACGGCGCAGTACACGGCCTCCCTGGACACCCCCATCGGCTACGAGGACGAGGGCTCGGTGCTGGGGGACTTCATCGAGGACTCCGCCGCCGTGTCTCCCACCAAGGAGACGTTCAAGGAGCTGCTGCAGCAGGAGCTCCAGAAGGCCCTGCGGGAGAAGCTCACCCCCAGGGAACGGCGGGTGTTGGAGTTGCGCTATGGCTTGGATGACAACCAGCCCAAGACCCTGGACGAGGTGGGGGAGCTATTCGGGATCTCCCGAGAGCGGGTCCGCCAGATCCAGAAGGAGGCCCTAGAGAAGCTCAAGCACTCCGACCTCCTGCGCAAGCTGGAGAAGTTCCGCCTCCTGGAGGAGGAGTACTAGCTGGTTCGGGTGGGGCAATCGGGGTTGGAACAGCGCCGACCGTGACGGGGGTCCTCGTAGAGGACCCCTTTTTTGCATGCTGAACAAGCCTCTATGGGCTTTCCAGACAGGGCGAATCGGCAGTCGGGATACCGGTTGCAGGCCCAGAAACCCCCCCGGCGGGCGGAGTACCTCTCCACCAGCTCCCCCTGGCCGCACTTGGGACAGGTGATCCCGGTGGACACGGGGGCGGTGGCCCTGCAGTTGGGACAAGCCAGGAACCGCCCGTAGCGGCCGTGTTTGAGCTGCATGGGGGTGCCACAGTTGGGGCAAGGCCTCCCGGCCCCAGGGACCGCGTCGGCCTCGGCCAAAGCGTCCGCCAGTTCCACCTTCCCCGGCCGATATCGGTACTCCACGTGCGGGGGCAGGTTGCGCGTGGTCTTACACTCCGGATAACGTGAACACCCGAGATAAAGCCCCCCCTTCCACACCCGCACCTCCATGGGGGCACCGCAGTTGGGGCAGCGCACGTCCGTCAGTACCCGGAACGGTTTGTTTCCCCCCTTGAGTTCCTGCTCCACCCCCTCCAGCCGCTCCGAGAACCACTCGTAAAACTGGGACAGTACCTCCAGCCGATCCGCCTCTCCCTCCTGGATGCGGTCCAAGTCCTCTTCCATCCGGGCAGTGAAGTCCTCCCGCACCGTCTCCGGAAAGTGCTCGCGCAGGAAGTCGGTGACCACATGTCCCAGCAGGGTGGGGCGCAGGGCCCCGTTCTCCCGCCGCACGTAGCCCCGCTCCTGGATCACGGTGACGATCTGGGCGTAGGTGCTGGGCCGGCCGATCCCCTCCCGCTCAAGCTTCCTCACCAGCCCGGCCTCCGTATAGCGCCCCGGGGGCTCGGTTTGCTTTTCCAGGAACTCCAGCTCCGGGGCCGGGAGCTCCATCCCCTTCCGCAGGCCGGCGGGGAGCACCGTCCCCTCGTCCTCCAGCTTCGCCACCGGAAGCACCTGGGCAAAGCCGGGGAACAGCGGCCAGGAGGCGGAGGCCCGCAGCACCGATTCCCCGGCGCGGATAGCCACCTTGATCCGCTTCCAAATCCCGTCTGCCATTTGGGTGGCCACGAACCTGCGCCAGATGAGCTCGTAGAGGCGCGCCTGCTCCGGGGTGAGGTGGGGGGCCACCTCCTCCGGGGTGAGGGCCACCTGGGTGGGACGGATTGCCTCATGGGCGTCCTGGCTGCGGCGCTTGTTCTTGAACCTCCGAGGCCGGGGGGATAGGTACTCCTTGCCGAACCGGTCCCGGATCAGGGCCCGGGCTTCCTTGATGGCCGAGTCCGCCACCCGCACCGAGTCGGTGCGCATGTAGGTGATCAGCCCCAGGCGTTCCCCCTTCACATCCACGCCCTCGTAGAGCTGCTGCGCGATCTGCATCGTACGTCGGGGGGACATCCTGAGCTCGCTGGCCGCGGCCTGCTGCAGGGTGGAGGTGATGAACGGGGGCGGCGGGCGGCGCTTCACCTCCTCCTCTGTCACGTCCTCCACCACGAACCGGGCCCCGGGCAGGGCTTCCCGGAGGCGTTCCACCTCCTCCGGCTCGGTGAGCCTCCCCTCCAGTTTGGCGGAAAACGGGGGCTCGGTGGGAAAGCGGGCTAGCACCTCCCAATAGGGCTGGGGCACGAAGTCCTGGATCTCCAGCTCCCGGTCACAGATGAACCGCAACGCCACCGATTGGACCCGCCCGGCGGACAATCCCTCGAACCTGCGGCCAGCCAACACCAGGGACAGGAGCGGGGATACTTGGTAGCCCACCAGGCGATCCAGGATCCTCCTCGCCCGCTGGGCCTCCACCTTGTTTAGATCCACTTGACCTGGGGCGGCCAGGGCGGCCCGCACCGCCTCCGGGGTGATCTCGTGCAGCAGCACCCGGGCGAACCGGTCCCGGTTACCATCGCCGAGTAGCTCCAACAGGTCGAAGGCGATGGCCTCCCCCTCCCGGTCCGGATCGGTGGCCAGGTACACCGTGGCCGCGTCCCGCACCGCCCGTTTGAGGGCAGCCACCACCCGCCGGTCCCGCACCACCCACTTGGCGGAAAATCCGCGTTCGATGTCCACTCCCAGTTCCTTCTCGGGGAGGTCCCGCACGTGTCCCTTGGAGGAATGGACCTCGAACCCCCGCCCCAGGTAGGCGGTGAGGGTGCGGGCCTTGGTGGGCGATTCCACGATGACTACTTTTTTCTCTGCCATCGGCCTGTTCGACTCCCACGGGATTATGGGAGCGGGGTTCGAGGTACGCAAGGGGTTGACAGGGGGGCTCCCCGGTGGCAGGATCCTCCCAAGGAGGTGATCCCCGATGAAAGGCCTCTGTGCGGCGGCCTTGTGGCTGGCCTTGGCGGTCCCGGCAGCCTCCCAGGTGGTGATCAACGAGGTGGCTTGGGGAGGGACTGAGGCCTCCCCATACGACGAATGGATAGAGCTCTACAACGCCTCCGATGAGCCGGTGGACCTCACGGGTTGGGTGCTGGCCTGGGAGGGGGTGGCCATCCCCCTGGGGGAGGAATCTGGGAACACGGTGATCCTTCGGCGGCACGTGATCGAGCCCCATGGCTACTTCCTGCTTGAACGAACCGCTGACGACACGGTGGTAGGGGTGGAGGCGGACCTCATCTACCGGGGGGCGCTCGCCAACCGGGGCGAGGTGCTGACACTGGTAGATCCGGAGGGGACCGTGGTCTCCACCGCCAACGTGGGCTGTCCCGAGGGCTGGTGGGCCGGGGCCAAGGGGGCGTCCATGGAGCGGATTGCTCCCACCGCCCCGGACGGGCGGCTGTTCTGGCGCACCGGGCTCCCCGGGGAGCTGTTGGACGCCGGTGGTGCCCGGATCCGGGGGACCCCGGGAGGCCCCAACCTTGCCTACCTCTCCTCCCCTCGGGTGGAGCTGGCCTTGCCCGAAGGACCCCTGTCCGGCATCGTGACCTGGAGCTGGCAGGCGGTGGACCTGGACACCCCGGCGGGGGAGCTGGTGGTGGGGTTGTACGTGTCCTACGACGGCGGGGCGACCCTGCTCCCGGTGGCCGAGGCCTTGCCGGCCCAGGGGAGCTACGACTGGGACACCGCGGCCTGGGAGCCGGGGGCGGTGCTGCTGGCAGTCAAAGCCATGGACCCGGACGGCTTCTGGGGGGTGGCGGTGATGGAGGCGGAGCTGGCGGGCTGACGCGAGGCGACCCAACCGCCGGTGGGGGCGGCCTTGTGACCGCCCCTGTTTTTCGTCTCCGCGACCCCAACCGGGTGAGGGGGCACAGGGAGGATGAGGAGATCCCGGGACTTGCGGGGGCTTTTCCGACTTGCAGCCAAATCGGGCCAGGGCTAGGATTCGCTGAGGTGACAGGTATGGAGCATGAGCTACTTGCGGATGCCAGGGCCCACATGGACAAAACCATGGAGGTGCTGCGGTCCGAGCTGGGGAAGGTCCATACCGGCCGCGCCAACCCCGCCCTGCTGGAGGACGTGATGGTGGACTACTACGGCACCCCCACCCCCCTCAAGCACCTGGCCAACATCGTGGCGCCGGATCCGGACTTGATCGTGGTGCGACCGTTCGATAAGTCCCAGATTCAGGCCATCGAAAAGGCGATCATGGCCGCTGACCTCGGCCTAAACCCCCAAAACGACGGACAGATGGTGCGGGTGAAGGTGCCTCGCCTCACCGAGGAGCGCCGTAACGAGCTGATCAAGCTGGTGCGGGGCAAGGGAGAGGAGGCCAAGGTAGCCCTCCGCAACATCCGCCGGGACGTACGGGAGCGGCTGGAGGCCCAGAAGAAGGAAGGGGCCCTCTCGGAGGACGATTTCTTCCACCTGAGGGAGGAGCTTGATAAGCTCACCCAGGAGTACACCAAACGGGTGGACGAGCTGGTGGAGAAGAAGAGCGAGGAGATGCGCACCCTGTGATCCGATTCCGTGAAACTGGTTTGGAGGGTTGGGAACTTTTGGGGTTGAGAGACGACGATTTGGCCACGGAGCGGGTTCACCCGAGGGGTGAAAGGCCTGGCGGCGCGAACACGCCTGCCCCCAGGGTGGAACACAAAATCAGTTGCCGGGCTGTCGTGCCTTGGGCAACTGGTTAAGCCCCGGAAGGAGGGCCACATTAGAATCGTGAAACTGGACATGCTCAGGGCCAGCCTGGTGGGGATTCCGGAGGCGATGCTGGTAGCGGTGCCCGTATCCGGGGGCCTATTTGTTATGGGGCCGAGCTGGGGATGGGGAGTGTTGCTGGGGGTGTTGGCTGTGACCGCCGGCCGGCTGGTGGGACTGCTGTTTTTGACAGCGGTGGTGGGGGGGAGGGGGAGCGCGTTGGCGATCGCCCTCATGAGCCCGGCCCGGCTCCTCCTCACCGGCGCCCTGGCCGTGGCCGGGATCGTCCTCGGCCTGGCCCCGGGGGCAGTGGCCCTCGGCTTGGCCCTCCCCCCGCTCGTGTTGTGGGCCAAATCCCTGACGGGAAGGAAACCCCCATGCTAGAAACCCTGGGCAAGAAGCTCATCCTACATCTCCAGCTTGGGCCGGTGCGGATCTCCTTCGATCTCGTCACCGTGCTGGTGGCGCTGGCGGTGACCGGCTTCCTCGCCTTGGGGGCGTGGTGGCTCCGGCGGGGACTACCCCGGGACCCGGAGGCCCCCCTGTCCCGCCGGGCCGCCTTCCTCATCACGGTGCTGGAACTCGCCGAGACCCAACTATTGGGCGGGTTCCCCAAGCGGTTGGCCCGGGACCTCCTCCCCCTCATCCTCACCCTGTTCCTGTTCGTGCTCTTCTGCAACTGGGTCACCGTGCTTCCCATTCCCTACATCGTCTCCCCCACCCAGAACCTCAACGTCACTTTCAGCTTGGCCTTGCTCGTGTATACCATGTCGCACTACTATGGGGCCCGGGAACGGGGGCTTGCCGCCCACTTGCGGAGCTACCTCGAGCCCTATCCGTTCCTTTTGCCCATGAACCTGATCGGGGATTTCGGGCGGACCCTATCCCACGCATTTCGTCTGTTCGGCAACATCCTTGGGGGGGCCATCCTCATCACCATCATGCCGGTGAAGTTCGCTCCCCTGGTGATACTCGCCAACGTGTGGTTTGGCCTGTTTGTAGGAGCGATACAGGCGCTGGTATTCGCGCTTCTGGCGTCTGCATACATCCGCATCGCCGTGGAGTAAAGGAGGGACGCGATGAACATCAGCGGAGAGCAACTGGTAGAGGCCGCCAAGTATCTGGCCGCCGGGCTCTGCATGGGCCTCGGAGCCATCGGCCCAGCCATCGGCGAAGGCATCGCCGCCGGCCACGCCCTGGACGGCATGGCCCGCCAGCCGGAGATGGAGGCCGTGCTCCTGAGGACCATGATCATCGGTCAGGCCATCACCGAGTCCACCGGCATCTACTCCCTGGTGGTGGCCCTCATGCTGCTGTTCGTAGTCTGAGGAGGAACGGTGAACCTGGAGTGGGGCACCATCGTTAAGTCCATCAACTGGACATTCATATTCAACATCATCAACTTCGTACTCTTGGTGTGGTTGCTCAAGCGGCTTCTCTATCGCCGGGCCCTCGCTTGGCTCGATGCCAGAAGGGAACGGGAGGAGCAGCGGATCACCGCGGCCAAGGAGCTGGAGACCAGGGCCCAGGCCCTGCTCAAGGAAAGTGAGGACCGCTTGGCCCAGGCAAACCGCCGGGCCCAGGAGATCCTGGCCGCCGCCGAGGCCCAGGCCCAAGACCTATTGCGGCAGGCCCGCGCCGAGGCCCGCACCCAGGCCCAAAGGATCATTCGGGAGGCGGAGGAGGCCGCCACTAGGGCCAAGGAGGAAGCCCTGGCGGACCTCAGACGAGCCTACGCGGAGCTGGTGATCTTGGGGGCCAGCCAGGTGCTGGCCCGGGAGGTGCGCCCCGAGGATCATCCGCGGCTCCTGGCGGAACTCACCGCCAGGATCGACGCCAGGCTCCTGTCTTAAGCCATGCCAGACAGCGCGGTCGCCAAACGTTATGCCGAAGCCCTGTACGAGGTAGCCAGCGCCGAGGGGCTGGAAGACCGGATCGGCGCGGAGCTGGCTGAGCTGGGCCGGCTGTGGCGAGGGCTCCCGGAACTCCCTCGGTTCCTAGATCATCCCCTGATCGGGGTGGAGGAAAAGGAAGGATTTTTAGAGGAGCTAGGTTGTGACCTTCACCCGCACACGTTGAACCTGCTGAAGCTGCTGGTGCGGAAGAGGAGGACGGGCCTGTTCCCCGCGATCAGGGAGGAGTTTCTAACGGCGGCCGAAGAGGCGGGCAAGTTGGTCCACGTGACTCTGCGTACCGCCAGGGGGGTGAGTCCGGCGGAGCTCTCCGCCCTGCGGGAAAAACTGGAGCAGGTGCTGCAAAGACCGGTGGCCATCGCGGTGGAGGAGGCGCCGGAGCTTCTCGCCGGGGGGGAACTCCAGATCCGGGGACGGAGGCTGGATGCCTCCGCGCGAGGGCGTCTGGCGCGGCTGGTGGCGGGGCTCAGGGGGTGATGACATGGCTCGCAAGGACGAGATAGCCGCCGTCTTGAAGGAACAGATAAAGCGGCTCGGGGTGGACCTGGAGATGGAGGAAGTGGGGGTGGTGGTGGAGGTGGGCGACGGGATCGCCCGGGTATGGGGGCTTCGCTCGGCGGTGGCCTCGGAACTCCTCCGCTTCCCCGGGGACGTGTACGGGCTGGTGTTGGACCTGCAGGAGGACTCGGTTGGGGTGGCCCTCCTGGGGCCGGATGAGGCCATAAAAGAAGGGGACGAGGTACGCCGCACCGGGCGGGTGCTCCAGACCCCGGTGGGGGAGGGTTTTTTGGGCCGGGTGGTGGACCCCCTAGGGCGCCCGTTGGACGGGGGCCCGCCTATCGAGCCCTCCGGCTGGCGCAAGACCGATGCCAAGGCCCCGGGGGTGATCGCCCGCCAGCCGGTGGACACCCCGCTTCAGACTGGGATCAAGTGCATCGACGCCCTCACCCCCATCGGCCGGGGCCAGCGGGAACTGATCATCGGCGACCGCCGCACCGGCAAGACCGCCATCGCCGTGGACACCATCATCAACCAGAAGGGCCAGGGGGTCTACTGCATCTACGTCGCCATCGGCCAGAAGTCCTCCACCATCGCCAAGGTGGTGGACGCGTTCAAACGCTATGGGGCCATGGAGTTCACCACCGTGGTAGCCGCCGCCGCCGAGGACCCGGCGCCCTTGCAGTACCTCGCCCCCTACGCCGGCTGCGTCATGGGGGATTACTTCCGCGACAGGGGCCAGGATGCCCTGATCGTGTACGACGACCTCTCCAAGCACGCGGTGGCCTACCGGGAGATCTCGCTTCTTCTCCGGCGGCCGCCGGGACGGGAGGCCTACCCCGGGGACATCTTCTACACCCACTCCCGGCTCCTGGAGCGGGCGGCCAGGCTCTCCGACGAGCACGGCGGCGGCTCCCTCACCGCCCTCCCCATCGTGGAGACCAAGGCCGGCGACATCACGGCCTACATCCCCACCAACCTCATCTCCATCACCGACGGGCAGATCTACTTGGAGAGCGACCTTTTCAACAAAGGACAGCGGCCGGCCATGAACGTGGGGCTGTCGGTGTCCCGGGTGGGGGGAGCGGCTCAGATCCCGGCCATGAAGGAGGTGGCCGGGCAGCTGCGGTTGGAACTGGCCCAGTACCGGGACCTGGCCGCGTTCGCCGAGTTCGCCCAGGAGCTGGACGAGGCCTCCCAAGCCCAGCTCGCCCGGGGGGAGCGAGTCATGGAGATGCTAAAGCAGCCCCAATACCAGCCGATGCCGGTGGAGGAGCAGGTGGCCGCCCTGTACGTGGCGGTGTCCGGGTACCTGGATGACATCCCGGTGGAGGCGGTGCGGACGTTCGAGGCCCGGTTTTTGGCCTATCTCAAGGAGGAGCACCGGGAGGTGCTGGAGGAACTGCGGCGGGAGCGGCACATGACGGAGCGGGTGCGGGCAGGGCTGGAGGCCGCGGCCAAGGCGTTCAAAGAATCATTCAGAGCGTAACGGGTAACGCGTAACGCGTGACGGCAAGTGAGGATTGGATTTAAGCGAGTTGAGGTTTGGCGAACGTGGAGAGGGAGTGAGTGAGGGCCGATGAATGCCAGTGACCTAATGAAACCCACCGTGCCCCACCGATCTCCAGGCTTTGCGCCTGGTCGGTTACCTCTACTCCGATCGGAACTTTGCTGGGAAAAACCCGTAACGCGTCACCGGTCACGCGTCACGGAAGTTGAAGATGGCGAAGAAAACTAGGCAGATCCTGCGGCGGATCCAGAACGTCAAGCACGTGCGCCAGATCACCAAGGCCATGTACGCCATCGCCGCAACGCAAGTGATCCAACGCAAGCGCGCCCTGTTTTCCGCCCGGCCGTTCGGGGAGGAGTCCGAGAACACACTTGCCCAGCTGTGGGCGACGGCCCAAAAACAGGGGATAGAACACCCGTTCTTCCTCCACACCGAGCGAAAAGGGGCTGCGTTGCTGGTGATGAACTCCGACCGGGGGTTGTGCGGCCGTTATGTGGGAGACATCAACCGGGCCGCCCTAGGGTTCTGTGAGCAGCATGGGGAGGTCCAGCTCCTGTTGGGGGGCGAGAAGGCACATCGTTTCTTCCGCTCCCGCCCTTGGCCCATAGCCGAAATATACCTCCGCGCCTACGAGCGACCGGACCTGGGGGTCGCCCGCCGTATCCTGGAGGACTTGCTGGCGTTGTACCCGGAGCGGGTGGGCGAGGTATGGACGGTGTACATGCACTTCCGGGGGGAGCTGGTGCAGCGGGTCAGGGTGGAGCGGCTGCTTCCCCTGGAGGTGCCGGAGGCCATGGGGGAAGAGCTGATCCACGAGCCGGCCTTGCCAAAGCTGTTGGACCATGCTGCCCGCCTGTACTTGCTGGGGCGGGTGTTCGGCATCCTGCTTTCCGCCAAGGCCTCCGAGCAGGCCATCCGCCGCCAGACCATGAAGGCCGCCACCGACAACGCCGACGAGCTCATCGATAAGCTGACCCTGCTTTACAATAAGGCTCGCCAGCACGGGATCACGGCCGAACTCGCCGACATCATGGGCGGGGCGGAAGCTCTCAGGGAGGAAAGATGAAAAAAGAACCGGTGGCAGAGGGTTGGATCACCGCCATTCGAGGCCCGGTGGTGGACGTTCGCTTTCCGCGGGGACACTTGCCATCTTTGAAGCAGGCCTTGGTGGTCCCTCGGGAGGACGGGGTGGATCTGGTGTTGGAGGTGGCCCAGCACCTGGGGGACTCCGAGGTGCGGGCCATCGCCATGGACTCCACCGACGGGCTCAAGCGGGGGGACAAGGTGCTGGACACCGGTGGCCCCATCACCGTGCCGGTGGGCCCCGAGACCCTGGGCCGGATGTTCAACCTCGTGGGGAACCCCATCGACGAGCAGCCCCCTCCCGACACGAAAAAGCGTTACCCCATCCACCGGGATCCGCCCCACCTCTCGGACCTGTCGGTGGAGGATGAGGTCCTGGAGACCGGGATCAAGGTGATCGACCTCATCGCCCCCATCCCGAAAGGGGGGAAGGTGGGCCTGTTCGGCGGGGCCGGGGTGGGGAAGACCGTGCTCATCATGGAGCTCATCCGGGCCATCGCCTACGAGCACAAGGGGTTTTCCGTTTTCGCCGGGGTGGGGGAGCGGTCCCGGGAGGGGAACGAGCTGTATCTCGAGATGAAGCGGGCCGGGGTGCTGCCCAACACGGTGCTCGTCTACGGGCAGATGAACGAGCCGCCGGGCGCCCGGTTCCGGGTGGGCCTGTCCGGGGTCACCATGGCCGAGTACTTCCGGGACGAGGAGGGAAAGGACGTGCTCCTGTTTATCGACAACATCTTCCGGTTCGCCCAGGCCGGCTCCGAGGTGTCGGCGCTTTTGGGGCGGATGCCTTCCGAGGTGGGGTACCAGCCTACCCTGGCCACCGAGATGGCCGAGCTCCAGGAGCGGATCACCTCCACCAACCGGGGCTCCATCACCTCGGTGCAGGCGGTGTACGTGCCGGCCGACGACCTCACTGATCCGGCGCCGGCCACCGTGTTCGCGCACCTGGATGCCACCATCACCCTCACCCGGGAGCTTGCCGAGAAGGGGATCTACCCAGCGGTGGACCCGCTGCAGTCCGACTCCCGGCTCATGGACCCCAGGGTCCTATCTCGAGAGCACTACGAGGTGGCCCAAAGGACCAGGGCTATCCTGCAGCGCCACCAGGACCTGCAGGACATCATCGCCATCATGGGCATGGAGGAGCTCTCCGAGGAGGATCAGACCATCGTGATGCGGGCCCGGAAGATCCAACGGTTCATGGCCCAGCCGTTCCACGTGGCCGAGCACTTCACGAACCGCAAGGGCGTGTACGTGAAGATCCAGGACACGGTGCGGGGGTTCAAGCTGATCTGCGACGGGGAACTGGACGACATCCCGGAGCAGGCCTTTTACATGGTGGGCACCATCGAGGAGGTACTGGAGCGAGCGAAGAAGTAGTCCTGGGGTGCTTGACCTTTCTCTAGGCGGAACCGGTGGCGTGAAGAGAGCCTCCTGGCAAGTGGAGCCGCGGGGGCCGGCTCAACGCCGGGTGCGAGCAAATCAAAGCGACCATCCTGTTCAGTGACACCCGTGATTTCCCCGCTTAAATCTTCCGGAAAGGGGTAGTATGAGTCACGGCCCTAAAGGGGAGATCGAAATGCGGAGATGGCTTTCCAAGGGGGCGCTGGGGGTTGCTTGCCCCCTGAGTTCTGCGGTCCAGCCCCTGACGAAGGGCCGTCGAGAGCTTTCGGAAAAAGGAGAAAAACATGGAGAAAAGCACGATGATCGCCTGCTGCGGCCTTGTCTGCAGCGAATGTCCGGCCTACCTCGCCACCCAACAGGGCAACCACACCGCCCTTTCCAAACTGGCCCGCGAGTGGAGCACCGAAGAACACCCTCTTTCGGTTGAGGACTGTCTCTGTTGCGGCTGCAAAGGGGAGGGCCTTGTGGCCTCGTTCGTGGACCAATGTGAAATCCGGCGCTGCGCGCTGGGCCGGAGCCTGGAGACCTGCGGACACTGTTCCGATTACCCGTGCCGGCTTTTAGAGCCCACCTTCCGCCGGTCACCCAAGGCGAAAGCGATGCTGGACGAAATCGCCGCCGGGGTGCTGTCGCGGAAACAGGAGGCCACGGGGGAGTGATCCACCGAGCCTGCCCAAACTGTCGCGGAGATGGACACTAAGGGTAGGAGGAGCGGGGAGGCGGCCCTTCCCATGAACCCCTATCGACCACGAACACCTAAGATAGAAAGAAAATTCCTATTCCTTAGTGGCTTCGGGGCTTGGTGATGAAAGAAGTCAGTGGTCTCGGCCTGCTCCGGGGTCAATCACGCCTGGATCCATGGTTGACGCGCTCCCAGCCCGATTTGAAACCGCTCATGAGCCTGTTGCGGAAGTCAGGCTCCTCATGTCAATCGCCTTGCCCCCTGCCTGATGGAGGTGGACCTAACACTGAGAAGGGCCTCGCAACAGGCTCCGTTGAACCCGGATCCTTTGAGGATTCGGGTTCAAGTAACTCCTTTCTACTCCTCTTTTATGACCGATTGCGCCCTTTTTGGCGCAGCGTCAAAAGGGGTCCTGCAACCTGATCGCTGGTTCCTAGATCTAAACCTCCAAAAGCCCCTTTAACCCGGTTCCTGGAACCGGGCCGGGCGAGAGCCTGCCCCGCAAAACTCAGAGGCTGCGGGGCAGGCTCTCATGTGATAGTTGGCCAGCGGGTCGTTCGCTTGGTCTCGCTTCAGCCCAAGAACCGGCGGACTGAGGCCGCCTTCACGATCTCCTCGGTGAGGGTGGAGTTCCCCTCCGCCCCCGCCTGCAACGCCTCCATGATCCTGGTAGTGGCCTCCCGATGCTCCTCGTTCGGCTGGTAGGGAAAGCCATCCAGTGCGCTCTCGACCTCCCGCCTTATCAGGGAAGGGAGGTATTGCAAGTTGTCCTCATTCAGGTAACGCAAGGCATCCTCCATGTCGCGGTCGAACTTCCTGTAGGTGGCCCGCACGAACGCGAGGTCGGAGCTGTCCAAGGCACTGAGGCCCAGGATCTCTGGGGGGATGCCCAGGGAGTACATGGCACAACAGAACGTGATCGCCCTGGGGAGGTGGATATCGTGGCCATCAAGCTGCCGCGAGTAGCCGAACAGCCCGATGTGGAGTTTTCTCGCCCTTCTCGGGGGGACATAGCGGGCGACCTCGTTCACCAGCGGGGCCAGGGCCTTGACGCACTCCGCATAGCGAGCCGAGACCTTCTCGATGATGCTCAGGCACCTCTCCTCGTCCACCTCCTGAGGTTCCCCCCGGACGGACTGGTTTATGTGCTGGATGGCAGCCCGGACCTGCTCCTCCTCGTGGTCGTACTTGAAGGCGGATTGGATGGTGAAGGTCTGGACCGAAGGGTACTCCGCCAACGTCTCGGCCACCCGGGCAGGGACGAAATTCCCCCGGAACGGGGCCGAGCCCACCCCCAGGATGGGGAGTATCTGCACCCCGAGCTCCTTTTCCCGCCGTCCCAACCGGGCCAGGGCCACCTTGGCCAGGAGCACCGCGCTCACCAGCCCGTAGTTCAAAGCCGGATCGGACCGGGCCAGGAACACCCGTTGATATTCGACATCCTTGCCCTGCAGGTACTCGGCGACGATCTGGTCCGCCCGCAGGAGGTGCTCGCGGTCCTCGATCAGGGGGATGACGTTGATCCTGTCTGGCCGGAAGTCGCCCACCCAATCCCCCACAGACACGTCGAAGCACCGCTGGCGCTCTTTGCCGCCCACGAACTCCCGATAATAGTGGTACACCCGGTTCAGCTCCCGGGCATCGGTGGTCATGGGGAGGATGACCTCGAAGATGGGGGGCGAGGAATCATCGCCGTAGAACAGGCGCGCGGCGTCGTAGGAGCGGGGGATGCTCTCCAGGGTCTCCAGCAGCACCTTGGCCTCGGCCCGCTCCACCCGGGGGTTGGGCACGCGCAGGGTGAGGAAGAGGTCCGTTCCCAGGCGGTGTCTGCGGAAGAACTGCTCGTAGCGCGACAGGAGCTTCTTCACCACGAAGTGGTCCACCTCTTTGCCCTCGTAGTCCCACATCTGCTCGGTGCAGCCCAGGTGTGAATAGGCGTAGTACGCCTCCTTTATCTCCGTCTCCCCCTGCAGGATGGGGTGGTCGGCGAAGAACGGGATCTGCACGTTGTCAGGGTGCTGCGTGCTCATGCACCTGGGAACGTTCATCGTCCGCCTCCTTGGACCCCTTCACATGACCGGGTGAGAGCCTCCCAGTGGCAAATCCGCCGTGTCCAATTCAAGAAAACCGGAGCACCTCTTCACCCGGCTCATGGAACCGGGGGAATGTTAGCCCCTTTCTCGCTGGGCACAACCTAAGGGCGCATGGACCGGAAAGGCAAGTCCTGCTTTTCTTGACCTTTTAGGCCTT
>JAJOKL010000152.1 GCA_021129895.1 Candidatus Bipolaricaulota bacterium | reverse complement strand
CCTACCTGGGGACCCACCTTGAGGCCTGGCGGGGGCGGAAGGGGGTCCTGGTCCGGATGGGGACAGGGCGGGGTATAGGCAACCCCAGTCGAAACGAGCATCCAAGACAAGGCGAGAACGACCCCGATCCGAACCAACACTGCCCGCACCTTTCCCCTGGTCATCTTCCCCCTTTCCCCAGTCGGGCTGCCTCAAGGCTGCCCGCCTTGGATGGAGATTTTATGGAGAAACCGTGGAATGCCAATGGAGCGGGGTTGACGGAGCCCCTCCCGGCGCGCTAGGCTAGCTCTGGGAAAGGGGGCAAGATGAAGAGACTGGCGGCTATATTGTTGGTGTTGGCTCTGGGGGGAGCAAGCTGGGCCGGGGAGCCCCTGCGGCCTCCCTATCCGGAGCTCACCTTCCTCTTCACCAGCGCGGCCACCCTGCCCGGGGAGATCCGGGGGGTGGAGGCCCGCTGCGTTTGCGGCCGCATCGTGGCGATCGATGAGTGGATCGAGTACGCAAACCCCGCCGGCCACATCCAAAGCTTCGCCTTCGATCCGCGGCAGTCCAAGCTCTACTTCACTCGGCCGGGGTCGGGGGCGATCTGGGTGGTCCACTTCTCCCCCGCGGGGCCACTTCCGGCCTGGGTCCTGTATCGGCACGCCCAGCCAGTGGTGGACCTGGCGCTGCGGGTGGAGGGGGGTCGGTCCGTCCTCTACTTCAGCACGGCGGGCTCCGGACGGGGCACCATCTATCGGCTCCTCCCCGGGGGCGTGGCCGAGGAAGCGGTGGCGATCGGTGGGGACCCCGCTCACTTTCACTGGGACGGCTTTTTCGCCTTCGATCCTGAAGGTGCCCTGTATCTCTCATCAGGGGGACGCCTGCCAGGGCGACTATGGCGGTGGGGGGAGAAGGGGCCGACCGAGGTGGCCCGCATCCCGGGCAGGCGGATCGGTGGTTTTGTATTCCTGGATCCCTGGGTGGTATTGCTGGCTGACTTGGATGGAGGCGTGTGGAAGCTGGACCTGCGGGAGGGGGACCCGGTGGAGGTCTACCGCAGCCGCGGACGGTTCCGGATCTCTGACGTAGTGCTCTATCCGAGCTGGTGGGACGAGCTTTGGGACCCTATGGATAGGAGGTGAGCCGTGGAGCTGGATCTAAGGGTCCACCTTAAAGGGGGTGAGCAGGCGGGGCTGTGGCTGGAGGACCTTTCCTCCGGCCGGGTGATCCGCCTCCCCGAGTCGGCGCTGGGGGCGCTGGCGGAGGCGCTGCGGGAAGCGGGGGAGGAGGAACTGGCAGGACGGGTGGAGGCTTTACACCAGGAGGCGGTGGCCGCCCGCCGCCGGGAGGAAGCCAAGCACCGGTGTATGGACGTGATCTACTCCCAAGACGAGTACCGCCGCTGCTTGGAGCTCCTGCGGGAGGAGCTGAAGGAACAGGGCTAGCCTTCCCGGCCAGCGTCTTCGTCCTCCAAGTGTAGGTACAGGCGCTTGGCGGCCGCCTGTTCTGCTTCCTTTTTGGATCTCCCCCGGCCCACAGCCTGGCTTCCTCCCAACTCCACCGCCACCGTGAACACCTTTTCGTGCTCCGGGCCCTCCGAGTCCACCAGGGTGTAGGCGGGCAGGGTCCCGAAGCGCCGCTGCCCCAGTTGCTGCAGGAGCGACTTGTAATCCTGGGACCGCTCGGCAGCGTACCGCTCTATCTCCTTCCCCAAAAGATCCTCCACCAGCTCCCGGGTCCGGGAGTACCCATGGGTCAGGAAGACCGCCCCCAGCAGCGCCTCCAGGGCGGCGGCCAGGATGGAGGGACGGTCCCGGCCTCCGGCCTGCTCCTCCCCCTTTCCCAGCCGCAGGTAGTCCCCCAGGCAGAGTCGGTGGGCCGCTTGGGCCAGCACCGGGCGAGACACCACCACCGCCCGGACCTTGGAGAGTTCCCCCTCATCCCGGTCCGGATAGCGCTGATACAGGATATCGGCCAGTGCCAGGTCCAGCACCGCGTCCCCCAGAAACTCCAACCGCTCGTTGGCTTCCCCCTCCCCGGTCTCGTTGGCGTAGGAGGAGTGGGTGAGGGCCTGCCGCAACAGTTCCTGGGGAAGCTGGAAGCCCAATTTCAACAGGAGCTCTGTGCCGCTTTCTTTCATGGCAAGGACATTATATCGGCCCCCTTCTCCCCTGGTCTGGGCTGGGAAACGGGCTGAGAGGAGACGGCCGGCGGGGGACAGGCAAAAAACTGATCGCCGTCATGTGTGCAAACCCGCTGCCGCGGTATCTTCCTCAAGTCCGATAATGCGCCAGGAAATCCGGTTCGCTGGTTTCGGGGGCCAGGGGATCATCTCCGCCGGGAGGATCACCGGCCGGGCCGCCGTGCTCCACGACGGGAAGCACGCCGTGCTGTTCCAGTCCTACGGCCCGGAGGCCCGGGGCGGGGCCTGCTCCGCCGAGGTGGTGGTGGCCGACCGGCCGGTCGACTACCCTCGGGTAGGCGTCCCGGACGCGGCGGTGATCATGTCCCAGGAAGCCTATGAGAAATTCGGCCACGAGCTCAAACCCGGGGGGCTTCTTCTCCTGGACAAGGACCTGGTGGAGCACGAGGAGAGGGACGACGTGCGGGTGGTGGAGGTCCCGGCCACCCGGATCGCCGAGTCCTTGGGGAAGAGGATCGTGGCCAACGTGGTGATGCTGGGGGCCCTGGCCGCCCTGTGGCCGGCCGTCTCCAAGGAGGCCATGCTGGAGGCCATCCTGGGCGCCGTCCCCTCCCATACCCGGGACCTCAACCGCCGGGCGTTCGAGGCCGGCGTCAAGTACGTGGAGGAAAACATCCATGCCGGATCGAAATAGTGACGCGTTACGCGTAACGCGTGACGCGAAGAAGGCTTCTCTTGGTTACCCGTCACCCGTCACGCGTCACGGCCCTCGGATTGGGGTGTTCGTGTGCCATTGCGGCCACAACATCGCCGGCACTGTGGGACGTGGCGCAGGTGGCGGAGGAGCTTTCCCGACATCCGGGGGTGGTCTACTCCACTCACTACGACTACATGTGCTCCGACCCCGGCCAGGAGCTCCTGAAGAAGGCGATCAAGGAGCACCGGCTGAACGGGGTGGTGGTGGCCGCCTGTTCCCCCTCCATGCACGAGGCCACGTTTCGCACGGCCGGGGAGGAGGCCGGGTTGAACCCGTACTTGGTGGAGTGCGCCAACATCCGAAAGCACTGCTCCTGGGTCCACGATCCCGGCGAGGAAGCCACCGATAAGGCCATCAGGATCGCCAAGAGCCTGGTGGAGAAGGTCAAGGGGAACGTTCCTCTGGAACCAGTGGAGGTCCCCCATAAGGACAAGTGCCTCGTGGTGGGGGGCGGGATCGCGGGGATCCAGGCGGCCCTGGACGTGGCCGAGGCCGGCTTCGAGGTGCTGCTTGTAGAGAAGAGCCCCACCATCGGGGGGCACATGGCCCAGCTCTCCGAGACCTTCCCCACCTTGGACTGCTCCCAGTGTATCCTCACCCCCAAGATGGTGGAGGCGGCCCGCCACCCCAGGATTCGCCTCCTCACCTACTCCGAGGTGGAGGAGGTGTCAGGTTTCCTGGGGAACTACCACGTGCGCATCCGAAAGAAGCCCACCTACGTGGACCCCGAAAAATGCAACCTGTGCGGCGACTGCGAGAAGGTGTGTCCGGTTAGGGTGCCGAACGAGTTCGACCGGGGGCTCTCCCAGCGGGCCGCCATCTACATCCCCTTCCCCCAGGCGGTCCCCTCCTCCTACACCCTGGACGAGCAGGCCTGCCTGGGCCTCGAGCCCCTGCGCTGCAGCGAGTGCGCCCGCGCCTGCGAGGTGGGGGCCATCGACTACGACATGCAGGAGGAGATCATCGAGGAGGACGTGGGGGCCATCATCGTGGCCACCGGCTTCGAGCTTTATCCGCTGGAGAACATGGCCGAGTACGGCGCCAGCAAGGTCCCGGACGTGATCGACGGCCTGGAGTTCGAGCGGCTGCTTTCCGCCTCCGGCCCCACCGGGGGGGAGGTGCGCCGCCCCTCCGACGGCAAGGTCCCCAAATCAGTGGTGTTCATCCAGTGCTCCGGCTCCCGGGATCCGGAGCTCCACAAGCCCTACTGCTCGAAGATCTGCTGCATGTACACGGCCAAGCACGCCCTGATTTACCGGCACCTGGTCCCCGACGGGAAGGCGTATGTTTTCTACATCGACATCCGGGCCGGGGGGAAGGGCTACGAGGAGTTCGTGACCCGGGCCATGGAGGAGGACCGGATCCTGTACCTGCGGGGCAAGGTGGCCAAGGTGTTCCGGGAGGGGGACAAGGTGGTGGTGTGGGGGGTGGACACCCTCACCGGGAAGCGGGTGGAGGTGGAAGCGGACCTGGTGGTACTGGCCCAGGCCATCGTCCCCTCCTCCGGGGTGACGGAGTTCGCCCAGCGGCTGCACATGTCCTTGGATGAGCACGGTTTTCTGAAGGAAGCGCATCCTAAGCTCAGGCCGCTTGAGACCCTGGCCGGGGGGGTGTTCATCGCCGGGGCGGCCCAGGCCCCCAAGGACATCCCGGACACGGTGGCCCAGGCCTCCGGGGCCGCGGCCAAGGCGGTGGCCCTCCTCTCGGCCCCCCTCCTCACCCACTCCCCCGAGGTGGCGGCCGTGGACGAGGAGCTGTGCTCCGGCTGCGGCATCTGCGCCCCCCAGTGCCCCTATTCTGCCATCACCGTGGATGAAGTGGCGCAGGTGAACGAGATCCTGTGCGAGGGCTGCGGCACGTGCGTCGCCGCCTGCCCCAGCGGGGCGCTCACCCTGCGCAACCTGGGGGACGAACAGCTCGAGGCCATGGTGGAGGCGGCCCTGGAGGAGCTTGAGCCCGCGCGGGCGGCGGTGGAGGTGAAGGGTGGTTAGCGGTAACGGGTTCGAGCCGCGGATCGTGGCCTTTCTCTGTCGGTGGTGTTCCTACGCGGGGGCGGACCTCGCGGGCACGAGCCGCATCAAGTACCCCCCCAACATCGTCCCCATCCGGGTGCCCTGTTCCGGCAGGGTGGACCCCCAGTGGGTATTGGATGCCTTCGAGAGGGGGGCCGACGGGGTGCTCATCGGCGGCTGCCACCCCGGCGACTGCCACTATGTATCCGGGAACTACAAGGCCCGCCGGCGCATCTACCTCCTGAAGAAGATACTGCCGGAGCTGGGGATAGAGCCGGAGAGGGTGCGTCTGGAGTGGGTGTCGGCGAGCGAAGGCCAGAAGTTCGCCCAAGTGGTGGCCGTCTTCGTGGAGGAGCTTCGGGCCTTGGGCCCTCGCTCCGTGACGAGTGACGCGTAACGGGTGACGGGTTATGACCAACGGTGAAAGAGAGACTTTGAGCGAAAGAGGGGGGGGCTCGTCACGCGTCACCGGTCACGCGTCACGGGAGGCCTAAGATCGCCGTGTACTGGACCGGGAGCTGCGGTGGGTGCGACGTCTCCTTCCTGGAGGTGGGGGAGGCGATCGTGGACATTTTGTCCCAGGTGGAGATCGCCTTCTGGCCGGCCCTGGCGGACGCGAAAAAGTCCGACCTTGAGGCCATGCCCCGGGGCTACATCGACGTGGCCCTGATAAACGGCACCATCAGGACCGAGGAGAACGTGGAGTTGGTCAGGCTCCTCAGGGAGCGGTCCAAGCTGGTGGTGGCCTACGGGGCCTGCGCCCACCTGGGGGGGGGTGCCTGCGCTCGCCAACCTGACGAGCCGGGAGGAGCTCTTGGCGGAGGCGTTGGGGGAGGGCTGGCGGCCGGGGCCGCCCCCAGGGGGCGAAGCGGAGGACGCCCCGCCGGACCTCCTTCCCAAGGCGCTCCCCCTCTCCCAGGTGATCCGGGTGGACTACGTGGTGCCCGGTTGCCCCCCGCCGGCGCCCTTGATCGGCGAGTTCTTCAACGCCTTCCTTTCTGGGGAGATGCCCGAGCCCGGGTATGTGTTCGCCAAGGTGAAGGCCCTATGCGAGGAGTGCCCCCGCACCCGGGAGGAGAGGGTCTTGAAGAAGATCGTGCGGCCCCACGAGCTCCTGCCGGCCCCGGAGGTGTGCTTACTTGACCAGGGGATGATCTGCCTGGGGCCGGTGACCTGTGGGGGGTGCAGTGCCGCCTGCCCCAGCGCCGGGATGCCCTGCACCGGGTGCCTTGGTCCCACCCCCAAGGCCGGGGACATGGGCCTGGCCATGATCTCCGCTTTGGCCAGCTTGGTACGGGCCGGGGAGGAAGGGGAGGAGACCATCCCCAAGGAGGACGAGATCCTGGACGCCTTGGTGGACCCCATCGGCACCCTGTACAAGTTCGGCGTGCCTACCTCCCTCTCCCCTTTGCGGGAGAGGGCTGGGGTGAGGGGGAGTTCATCGCCCTACCCCGTCCCCTACCAGCGAGGGAGGGGCGGTGAAGAAGGGGGTGGCCGGTGAAGAAGATCGTCATCGACCCCATCACGCGTCTTGAGGGGCACGGGAAGATCCTGCTCTACCTGGACGAGGCCGGCGGGCTCAAGGACGCGGTGCTGGAGATCCCGGAACTCAGGGGCTTTGAGCGGTTCTGCCAGGGCCGCCGGGCCGAGGAGATGCCCCAGATCACCGAGAGGATATGCGGGGTGTGCCCGGAGGCCCATCACCTGGCCTCGGCCAAGGCCTTGGACGAGTGCTACTCCGCCGAGGTCCCCGAGCCAGCTCGCCTGCAGCGGGAGCTCTTCTACGACGCCTACATCTTCTCCGATCACCTGCTGCACCTGGTGTTCCTGGGGGGGCCGGACCTGCTCCTCCCCCAGGACACCCCCAAGGGGCAGCGCAACGTGCTGGGGGTGCTCCAAGCCCACCCGGAGTTGGGGAAACAGGTGGTCAAGGTGCGGGCGCGGGCCCAGAGGATCCTGGACCTGATCGGGGGGAAGGCCATCCACCCGGTGTTCGCCCTGCCCGGCGGGGTGGCCCAGCCCCTGTCCCAGGAGGCGAGGGAGGAGATCCGGGGCCACGCCCAGGCCATGGTGGGGTTGGCTGAGCGCATGGTGACCTTCTTCCACGAGCAGGTGCTCCCCGACCCCGGGATCCAGTCCCTGCTCCTCGCCGAGGAGTGCCGCCTCCCCACCCACTACATGGGGCTGGTGGACGAGGAGGGCGCCCCCAACTTCTACCACGGGGCCTTGCGGATCGTGTCCGCGGCCGGGGAGGAGATCTACTGCGGGGACGCCCGGGAGGCCCTCTCCCTGATCGAGGAGCACACCGAGCCCTGGACCTATGTGAAGTTCCCCTATCTCAAGGAGTTCAGCTGGCAGGGGTTTTCCGCCGGGGTGGAGTCCGGCATCTACCGGGTGGGCCCCCTGGCCCGGATAAACGTGGCCGAGAGGATGGCCACCCCCCTTGCCCAAGAGGAGTTCGAGCGGTTCTTCGACCACTTCGGGGAACGGCCGGTGCATGCCACCTTCGCCTACCACTGGGCGCGGCTCATCGAGATGGTGCAGGCGGCCGAGGACGTCGCCCGCCTTTCCGAGGAGGACGCCCTCACCGGGCGCGAGGTACGGGGAGAGCTTTCCTCCCCCGGGGAGGGGATCGGAGTGATCGAGGCCGCCCGGGGGACGCTTTTCCACCACTACAAGCTAAGCCCGGAGGGGCTGGTGGAGTTCGTGAACCTGATCGTGGCCACCACCCACAACGCCGCGGGGATCGGCCTCTCGGTAAAGCAGATGGCGGCCCGGGTGGTGAAGGAGGGGGAGCTGGACGAGCGGCTACTGAACCGGGTGGAGATGGCGTTCCGGGCCTACGACCCGTGCCTTGCCTGTGCCACCCATTTCCTGCCCGGGGAGACGCCGCTTGCGGTGGAGATCTACGATGCCCAAGGCGTGCTCAAACAGCGTATCGTGCGCTAGGGTGGCGGTGGTGGCCCTGGGGAACCCGTACCGCACAGACGACGGGGTGGGCCCCGCCGTGCTCCGCCTGTTGGAGGAAACCCGTCACGCGTCACGCGTCACGCGTCACGAGGTTGATCTTCTGGAGTCGGCCCATGGGGGGCTGCCGTTGGCCCAGGCGCTGGTGGGCTATGCCCGGGCCCTGATCGTGGACGCTGCCCCCTTCCTCCCCCCGGGTGAACTCTCGCTTCTTCCTCTTCACCCCCACCCTAACCCATCGAGGGGGAGGGAGGGGTGTTCCCCCGCCCTTGGTGGGAGGGGGTTAGGGGGAGGGGGAACGATGGAACTTCACAGCCTAGGGCTGGCAGAGGCCCTGGCGGCTTTGGCTCAGGCGGGCTTTCCGGTGCCGGAGTGCTGGGCGCTTGCCATTGGGATTCCGGGGGATCCCCCGTTCGGGGAGGGGCTTTCCCCGCAAGTTGCGGCGGCCGTGCCCCGGGCGGTGGAGGAGGTGAAACGGTGGCTGACCGAATAGGCAGTGACGCGGAAATGGGTTTGGCAAATTACCCGTCACGCGTCACGCGTTACGGATTTCTCCTCGGGAGCCGGACTTCGTGGCCAAGGTGGAGGAGCTGTCCGGGGAGAACCTGTATGCCTGCTACCAGTGTGGCAAGTGCGCCGCCGGGTGTCTGTTCGCCGACCACATGGACCTCCTCCCCAACCAGGTACTGCGGCTGGTGCAGCTTTCCGACGAGTCGGTCCTCTCCTCCCGGGCGCCCTGGGTGTGTGCCTCGTGTCTGGCCTGTGAGGTGCGCTGCCCCAAGGGGGTGGACATCGCCAAGGTGATGGAAGCCCTCAGGCTGCTGGTGCTGCGCACGGGGGAGACCGGGTTGCGCTTGTGGGAGATCCCCTCGGGGGTCCCCCAGATCGCCCTGGTGGGCGCCACCAGGAAACACACCCCGTGACGCGTAACGCGTGACCGGTGACGGGTTATGACTGGGATAAGGAGTCACAGGGACCTGGACGTGTGGAAGGAGGCAATGTCCTTGGTCAAAGCGGTTTACGAGCTAAGCGACTCGTTTCCGAAGAGCGAACTCTACGGCCTGACAGCCCAGTTGAGGCGGGCGGCGGTATCGGTGCCTAGCAACATCGCCGAGGGAGCGGCCCGCGATTCCAGGAAAGAGTTCATTCAGTTTTTATACGTCGCTTTGGGCTCCCTTTCGGAAGTGGAGACCCAGCTTCTTCTGGCTAAGGACCTGTTTGGGTGTGACCCAGGAGAGCTGGAGGGGAGCCTGGACAGACTTCGGAAGATGTTAATCGGGCTGATTAAAAGCCTGGGTCGGAGAGGACAGGGAGGAGATCCCGATGCCTAACGTCGCGCGTCACCCGTCACGCGTCACCCGTCACGCGTTACCGTATTTTCCCGGTTGTGCCCTGAAGGATCAGGCGGGCCATTTCGAGGCCTCCGCTATGGCGGCCATGGAGGCCCTGGGCTGGGAGCTTTCCGAGCTTCCCCGCTGGAACTGCTGCGGCACGGTGTATTCCCTGGCGAGCGACGACCTGATGCGGCACCTGGGGCCGGTGCGGAACCTGGTCCGGGTCCAGGAGCTGGGGGAGTCGCGGCTCATCACCCTGTGCGCCATGTGCTACAACACCCTGCGGCGCTCCTCCCAGTTCGTCGGGGCCGACCCGGAGAGGCTGGAGCGCATAAACGCGTTCATGGACGAGGAGCCGGACTACCAGGGCGGGGTGGAGGTGCTGCACCTCCTGCAATTCCTCAGGGACGAGGTGGGGTTCGAGGAGATCGCGGCCAAGGTGAAACGGCCCCTGGATGGGTTGCGGGTGGCGCCCTACTACGGGTGCATGCTCCTCCGGCCCCGGGAGGTGGGGATCGACGCCCCCGATTCACCCGGGGTGATGGAGGGGCTGCTTTCCGCGCTGGGGGCCGAGCCGGTGGACTTTCCCCAGAAGGCAGAATGCTGCGGGGCCTATCTCACCGTGACGGACCCGGAGATCGCCCGGGAGAGGGTGGAGGGGATCGTGTCCGCGGCCCGGCGGGCCGGAGCAGAGATCATCGCCACCAGCTGCCCCCTGTGCCAGTTCAACCTGGAGCACCATCAAGCCGATGACGCCTCACCCGTCACCCGTCACGCGTCACCCGTCACGGTGGTTTACTTCACCCAGCTTCTGGCCCTGGCCCTGGGGGTGCCCGGGGATAAACTGGGGTTCGAACGGTTGAGGTTCGATCCGCGGCCGCACCTAGCTGAGAGGGAACTCGTCTAGGAGGGGGAGATGCCGGAGATCATGGACAGGATCAAGGAGGCGAACCGGGCGGTCACCACCGGGATCGACGACTCGGCGGTGAAGCATTGGGTCACCGTCTACATCATGGGCAAGGGCTACCGGGTCCCGGCGGACATCACCATCATGCAGGCCATGGAGTACGCCGGCTACCGGTTCGTGCGGGGGGCCGGCTGCCGCGCCGGCTTCTGCGGCGCCTGCGCCACCGTGTATCGCACCGCCGGGGACTGGCGCCTCAAGACCGCCCTGGCCTGCCAGACCCGGGTGGAAGACGGCATGTTCCTGGTGCAGATCCCGTTCACCCCGGCGGAGAAGCCCAGCTACGACATCACAAAGGAGTCCCTGGACGGCACCCCCCTCCTCAAGTACTTCCCGGAGGTGGCCCGCTGCGTGGCCTGCAACACCTGCACCAAGGCCTGCCCCCAGGACCTGGAGGTGATGGACGCGATCCAGGCCGCCCTGCGGGGGGACCTGGAGGAGGTGACCGAGCTCTCCTTCGACTGCATCCAGTGCGGCCTGTGTGCCATGCGCTGCCCGGCGGAGATCACCCACTACCACGTGGCCCAGCTCGCCCGGCGCCTGTACGGCCGGGCCCTCCCGGTGCCCCAGCACGTGCTCGCCCGGGTGGAGGAGATCGAGGCCGGCAAATACGAAGAAGGGTTCCAAAAGCTCCTGAGCATGTCCCGGGAGGAGCTTTACAAAAAGGAACAGCGGGAGAAGGGCGGCCTGGCAACCCGTGACGCGTCACGCGTTACGCGTAACGGGCAGGGGGAGGGATAGCGATGGCGGAGGAATTGAAGCTGGTACGCGGCTACCCGGAATACATGCTGGAATCCATAGAAAGGGTGGAGAAGACCCGCCCCCGGCGCCTGGAGGAGGGCCCACCCCCGGGGATGACCCTGGAGGAACGGGAGGAGCTCCTCCAGCGGTACCACCCGGACTACGCCCCCGGTGGGAAGCGCCCCCTGGTGGCCGGCCCCAGCAAGGGGGAGGTCGCCCCCAACGAGGTGGCCGATCTCCTGGAGGCCTACCCCCTGGTGGAGCCGGGGGAGCTGGAGCTGCAGGTGGACATCGACGTGGACATCCTGATCCTGGGCGGGGGGCATTTCGCCAACAAGCCGGACGTGGTCAAGGCCCTGGTGGAGGACGCCCCGTTCATCATCAAGTGGCTCACCGAGCTAGGGTGCCTGTTCGACCGGGACGAAAATGGCGAGTTCGTGGAGGACTGGGGCGGGGGCACCTCCCGGCCCCGGATGCACGCCGCCCGGGACTACACCGGCATGGAGGAGCTCCGGGTAATCCGGGACGAGTTCCGCAACCGCGGCTTCGGCCTCCTTGAGTTCTACCCGGCGGTGGAGCTCCTCACCGATCCCAAGGGGCGGGTATGTGGGGCGCTCCTGTGGAACATGGAGACCGACGAGTACAAGGTGGTGCGGGCCAAGGCCGTGGTACTCGCCACCGGCGGCTTCGGCAGGCTCCACATCCGGGGCTTCCCCACCACCAACCACTACGGGGCCACCGCCGACGGGCTGGTGTTGGCGTATCGCGCCGGGGCGCTCCTTAGGGACCTGGACACCGTGCAGTACCACCCCACCGGCGCCGCCTACCCCCAGCAGATCGTTGGGCTCCTCGTCACCGAGAAGGTGCGGGGCCTGGGGGCCCACGTGGTTAACCGAGACGGTGAGGCGTTCGTGTTCCCCCTGGAGCCTCGGGACGTGGAGGCGGCGGCCATCATCCGCGAGTGCTATGACCGGGAGAACTGCGTGATCACCCCCACCGGCCTCAGAGGGGTGTGGCTGGATTCCCCCATGATCGAGGAGATCCACGGAAAAGGGACCATCGAGCGGAGGCTCCCGGCCATGTTTCGCATGTACCAGAGGTTCGGGATCGACATGAGCCGCGACCCCATCCTGGTCTTTCCCACGCTCCACTATCAGAACGGCGGGGTGGAGACCGACCCCTGGGACAGGACGAACGTCCCGGGGCTGTTTGTGGCCGGGGAGGTCACCGGGGGCGTGCACGGGAAGAACCGGCTCATGGGGAACTCCACGTTGGACTGTCTCGTGTTCGGCTGCCGGGCCGGGATCGCCGCCGCCGATTCCGTCAAGGAGGCGAAGGCCCCGGGGAAGGTGACCCTGGACCACCTGCGAAAGTTCATGAAAGAGCTCAAGGAGGCCGGGGTCCCGGAGGGACGCCGCTCCCCCATGCTGCTTCCGGATTACCGGGGCAAGCGGGTCCTGGCCAGGATGATCGACCTCCTATGACTATGGAAAAGGGTGTGGAAGATCGCGGCACGCGTCACCCGTCACGCGTCACGGACGTAGAGCGGGCCAAGCGCTGGCGGGTGCCCCAGGGGGCGATCTACCTGCTGGAAGACATGTGTAAGGGGTGCGGGTTCTGCATCGAGTTCTGCCCCCGGGAGGTGCTTGAGAGGGCCGAGCACTACAACGCCAAGGGCTACCACCCCCCGGAGGTGGCTGACCCCGAGGCCTGCGTGCTGTGCGGGTTCTGCGAGCTGGTGTGCCCCGACTTCGCCATCTGGACGGAGAGGGAAACCACAGAGACCACAGAGGAACCCCACCACCAAGGCACGAAGACACCAAGGACACCAAAATGAAAATTTTTGGACTTTTTAGGCTTCGAGAATCCAAGGGTGGCAGCTTGAGAAGGAAGTGCTCTGTGTTCTCTGTGTCCTCTGTGGTTCCCTCGTGCCCTGGTGCCCTGGTGGTAGCCAAGGAGGTGAGCCATGCCGCCTAAACCCGTCACCCTCTCCGGTGTCCACTTCATGAACGGGGACGAGGCGGTGGCCGAGGGGGCGATTGCCGCCGGCTGCACCTTCTTCGCCGCCTACCCCATCACCCCCCAATCGGAGATCGCCGAGCGCATGGCCCGCAGGCTTCCCCAGATCGGGGGCATGTTTATCCAGATGGAGGACGAGCTTGCGGCCATGGCGGCGGTGGTGGGCGCGGCCTGGGGCGGGGTCAAGGCCATGACCGCCACCTCCGGCCCGGGCTTCTCCCTGATGATGGAGAACCTGGGCCTGGCCATCATGACCGAGACCCCGTGTGTGCTGGCTAACGTGCAGCGGGGTGCCCCCTCCACCGGGCTCCCCACCCTGGTAGGCCAAGGGGACATGATGCAGGCCCGCTGGGGCTCCCACGGCCACTACGAGATCATCGCCCTCGCCCCCGCTTCCCCGCAAGAAGCGTTCGACCTCACCGTCAAGGCGTTCGCCCTCTCCGAGCGATTTAGGGTGCCGGTGCTGGTGATGACCGACGAGGTGGTAGGGCACATGTACGAGCGGGTGGAGATCCCCGAGGAGGTGCCCATCGCCCCCCGCCGCAAGCCCCAGGTCCCCCCCGAGGAGTTCCTGCCCTACAAGCCGGATGAGGACCTGGTCCCGCCCATGGCCTGCGCCGGGGAGGGCTACCGCATCCACGTCACCGGGCTCACCCACGACGAGCGGGGCTATCCGGCCATGGACGCCGAGGCCCACGACCGGCTGGTCAGGCGCCTAGTCGAAAAGATCCTGCGCTACCGGGAGGAGTACACCTTCTGGGAGGAGGTGGGCCTTGAGGACGCCGAGGTGGCCATCGTCTCCTATGGGATCTCGGCCCGGGTGGCCCACGGGGCGATGGAGCTGGCCCGCAAAAAAGGTCTCAAGGTGGGGCTGCTGCGGCTCATCACCTGCTGGCCGTTCCCGGACGAGATCGTGAGGAAGGTGGCCGAAAAGGTGGCTGGCCTGGTGGTGGTGGAGATCAACCTGGGGCAGATCGCCCGGGAGGTGGAGCGGGTGGCCTGCGGCCGCGCCCCGGTGGTGGGGGTGTACCACGCCGGGGGGCGCATCCACACCCCGGAGGAGGTCCTGTCCGGGATCGAGGAGGTGCTGAAGGATGCCGGGTAAGCCAAAGGAGAAAGCTGCCCCGGAGTTCGTCCCCGCCCGCCACCCCATGGAGAAATACCTCCGCACGGAGCGCCTGCCCCACATCTGGTGTGCAGGCTGCGGCCTGGGCACCGCGCTTTCCTGCTTCCTGTTCGCCCTGGACGAGCTTGGCTGGGACCTGGACTCGGTGGCGGTGGTGTCCGGGATCGGCTGTGCTGGCCGGGTGGCGGGCTACGTGCGGCTGGATTCCTACCACACCACCCACGGCCGGGCCCTCCCGTTCGCCACCGGCCTGAAGCTGGCTAAACCGGACCTGCACGTGGTGGTTTTCTCCGGGGACGGGGACCTGTTCGCCATCGGCGGCAACCACTTCATCCACGCCGCCCGCCGCAACATCGACATGACCGTGATCTGCGTGAACAACTTCAACTACGGGATGACCGGGGGGCAGCTCGGGCCGACCACCCCGCTTGAGGCCCGCTGCACCACCGCCCCCTACGGGAACTTCGAGCCCCCGTTCAACCTGGTGTACCTGGCCGCCTCGGCCGGGGCCACCTACGTCGCCCGCTGGACGACGCTCCACGCCCGCCGCCTCCAGCACGCCATGGTGGAGGCCCTGTCCCGGAAGGGGTTCACCTTCGTGGAGGTCATCTCCCCCTGCCCCACCAACTACGGCCGCCGTAACCGCTTGGGGGAGGGCCTGGACGAGATGCGCTACTACGCCGAGCACGCGGTGATCCGCCACGGCGCCGACCCGAAAGAGGCGGACATCGTCCCAGGGAAAGATTTCCTGATTGGAAAATTCGTGGACATGGAGAAGCTCACCTACCTCGAGATGTACCGCGCCAAGGTGGCCCAGCTCAAGGGGAAACGGTGATCTGTGATGTGTGAGGGAATTGAACGGGTGTTTGTCACCCATCACTCATCACCCATCACAAAAACGCTATGAAAGAGAAAATGGTAGAGAAGCTTGCGGAGGCGCTGGCCCGGGCGGCCACCGTGCTCCCCGAGGATGTGATCTCGGCCCTGGAGCGGGCCCGGGACCGGGAGGAGGGCCCGGCCCGGGTGCAGCTCGAGGCCATCCTCAAAAACGTCGCCATCGCCCGGGAGGGCCGGGTGCCCATCTGCCAGGACACCGGCACCCCCACCTTCTTCGTCCGCTTCGGCACGGGGTTCCCCTATCTTGCCGAGCTTGCGGCCGCCATCCCAGAGGCGGTGAGGCGCGCCACCCGGGAGGTCCCCCTGCGCCCCAACACCGTGCACCCCCTGACCGGGGAGAACCCCGGGGACAACACCGGCCGCCACATCCCCCACGTCACCTGGCTCCCGGTCCCCGGGGACGGGGCGGAGATCTACCTCCTTCCTAAGGGCGGGGGTTCGGAGAACTGCTGCGCCCTCAAGATGCTCACCCCTGGCCTGGGGAGCAAGGGGGTAAAGCAGGCGGTGGTGGAGCACGTGGTGGCCTGCGCTGGGAAGCCCTGCCCCCCCACCATCGTGGGGGTGGGGATCGGCGGCGGGGCGGACCTCTCCCTGAAGCTGGGGAAGCTGGCCCTGTTGCGGCCGGTGGGGGAGCGGCACCCCGAGCCGGAGGTGGCGGCCCTGGAGGAGGAGCTGGAGGAGTTGATCAATGCCTCCGGGATCGGTCCCATGGGCCTGGGCGGAAAAACCACGGTGCTGGCGGTGCACGTGGAGTACGCCCACCGGCATCCCGCCTCCCTACCCCTGGGGATCGTGGTCCAGTGCTGGGCCGACCGCCGCGCCCAGGTGTCGATCTCGCCCTCCGGCGAGATCGCCGTGACGGGTGACGCGTAACGCGTGACGAGCGAGAAATGGAGAGGTTGAAAAGCCACCGGGATCTGGATGTCTGGAGGGAGGCGATGGCACTGGTGAAGGAGGTTTATAAGCTGACTGCCTCCCTGCCTCGGAGCGAGCTCTACGGGCTCTCCGCCCAGCTCCGCCGGGCCGCGGTGTCCGTCCCAAGTAACATTGCGGAAGGAGCGGCCCGCGAGTCCTGGAAGGAGTTCGCCCAGTACCTCTACATCGCCTTGGGATCACTTTCCGAGGTGGAAACGCAGATCCTGCTGGCTAAAGACCTGTTCGATTGCGACCCTGGTGATCTGGAGGAAAGCTTGGACAGGGTCCGCAAGATGCTGATCGGGCTGATCAAAAGCCTGCACCGGAGGGCTGAGGGAGGTGACCCCCATGCCGAATAATGCCTGTTTGCTGCGCGTCACGCGTCACCCGTTACGCGTCACGGAGGGGAAATGGAGCGAGTGTTAGAGACGCCAATTGCCGAGGAAG
>JAJOKL010000161.1 GCA_021129895.1 Candidatus Bipolaricaulota bacterium | reverse complement strand
GAACACGTCCATCACCAGGTCGCCGAAGGTGCGTACGTAGATCACCGCACCCTGGCTGAACTCGACCCTTACCCGGTACCAATCGTGGTAATCCCCCTCGCCGAGGCTTCCCCGATAGTGGCCAGGGGGCAGGCGGATGGCCTCCTCCCCGGGGCCAGAGGTATCCGGGAGCTCTTCCCGGTCCACCGTGGCCAGGTCCATGCCCAAGGGGGCGCATTCATAGGCGAGCTCCACCGGGGCGCAGGAGAAGTCCATCCCAGCTAGACACGCTTCCGGCTGGGGCGGGGTGGGGGGATCGCAGTCCAGGAGCCTTTGGACGACGAACACCAAATCCGGGATCGGGGGCCACCAGATGAACTCCGTTTCCCCAGCCACCGTATACCAGGCCGGGGTGCAGCCGGGGCCGCGGTTGGTGAGCATCAGCTCCATCCTGTTCCAGTCCCCCTGGCCGGTGCCGTAGTAGATCCGCACCAGCACATCCCGGCCCACACAATCATGACAGTAATCCTCGGCCGTCCCTTCCAGGCGGATGATGCGCTTCACCCCTTGAGGGATGCCGCTGAACCGCCAGCTGGCCTTCTCGTAAAGGCGGGGGTCGCTGAGCCAGCACAATCCCCCTTCCGAGGTACCGGTGCAGGAGAACTCATCCGCGGTGTACACTTGTCCCAGCGCGAAACCCGCCACCAGTATCGCCGGCGCTGCCGTCACTACCAATTTAACTCTCATGTGCCGCCCCCCTTCCCTATGCTAAAGGAGCCAACGCCATTCTAGGTAGTTGCTTATGGCCAGACAAGTATTTTTTCCTTACGTTCGAGCCCAGTCTATCCGGGAGAAGGGGGGCTACTCGGCGGATAAGGCACCGGGAGGGGCCAACTCGGCCGCAGTGCGAAACGCGAATCGGTCGGTCATGCCAGCGATGTAGTCCCGCACCACCTCCTGGACGATTCGCTCCTCCCGCCGTTCCCTTTCCTCGAGGGGGAGCTCAGGAGGGAGGGAAGCTACTCTCTCCCGGATCAGCCCGGCGGTGTCCGGGGGCAGGAGCCGCGGGTCGTGGGTGAATGCGTGCCACAGGAGCCGCACCGTCTCGATCCCCCGCTGGCGCATCCTCAGCACTCGGTAATTGTAGTAAAAGCGCTGGAACAGGAACTCATGGAGCTCGGTGAACATCCGCTGCACCCGGGGGGAGAAGGACACCGTTAGCTCCGGGAGCTTTCGGGCATCCTGTGGGGTTTTTATGCCCAGCTCCGCGATGCGCCCGCGGGTGTGGGAGATCACGTCGTGGACCAGAAACGGGATCACCTTGCGCCGGAACGGGCCCGCTCCCCGTCTCCTGAGCGTCTTGTAGATGCGCAGGCTCTTGAAATCCTTCTCCTCCAGGATCCCGGCCCGCAGGCCATCGTCCAGGTCGTGAGAGATGAACGCCACCGGATCCGCTAGGTTGATCACCTGTCCCTCCAGGGTGGGCAGGCGCTCCGGCTCCAGGTGCTGGAATTTGGCCGGGTCCAACCGGTGCTTCCAGACGGCGTGCTTGAGGATCCCCTCCCGCACCTCCCAGGTGAGGTTCAGTCCTCGGTGCCCTTGATGTAGATAGGCTTCCTCCAGCTCCTCCACCACCCGCACCGAGTGTTCGTAATGCCTGAACCCCCCGGGCACCAGCTCGTTCAGGGCCTCTTCCCCGGAGTGGCCGAACGGGGTGTGCCCCAGATCGTGCCCCAACGCGATGGCCTCCACCAGGTCCGCGTTCAAGCCCAGGGCGCGGGCGATGGTGGTCCCGATCTGGGCCACCTCCAGGGAGTGGGTGAGGCGGGTGCGGTAGTGATCCCCTTCGTGGATCACGAACACCTGGGTCTTGTACTCCAGCCTCCGGAACGCCTTGGAGTGGATGATGCGGTCCCGATCCCGCTGGAACTCGGTACGCAGTTGGTCTGGTTCCACCGGGTGGTCCCGCCCCCGGGAGCGGAACGAGCGCACCGCATACGGGGCCAGGTCCCGGTCTTCCCGTCGCTCCAGCTCCTCCCGGACCGTCACCACGTCCCCCGCTGGAACCTCTTCATCGCCTCCCGGGCCCGCCGTTCCTCCTCTTCCTCGATGATCTTGCGCCGCTTGTCCACCTTGGTGCGCCCCTTGGCCAGGGCCAGCTCCACCTTGGCGTAGCCCCGCTCGTTGAAGTAGAGGGACAGGGGGACCAGGGTGTAGCCGGCCCGGGTCACCTTCCCGGTGAGGCGGGCGATCTCCCGGCGCTTCAGGAGGAGCTTCCTGGGGCGCTCCGGATCATGGCCGTAATAGGAGCTCGGTTCGTAGGGAGCGATGTGCATCCCGTGCAGCCACACCTCCCCGTCCTCCACCTTGGCGTAGGCCTCGTCCAGGGACACCCGCCCTGCCCGCACCGACTTCACCTCCGAGCCGGTGAGGGCGATCCCGGCCTCGTAGGTCTCTTCCACCGCGTAGTCCCGGCGGGCGCGGCGGTTGCGGGCCACCACCTTCCTGGGCATGACGGGGAAAAGCTATCCCACCTCCCCCCGCGGCACAACTTCAGGGCACCGGACAGGGCTCAACGCAGCCGGAATCCCGCTCCTCTGAAAGGGAACTACAGCCAAACTTGTTGCATGCCTTTACCCGATACCAATACCGGATGCCGGCACTCACGTTAGCATCTTCGACCGAAGCGGAAGCGGCCTCTCCCACAAATGTGTTGTAGGTCCCGTTTCTCGCGGTATCGCGATAGACCTGATAACTGGTGGCACCCGGTACCGGGGTCCAACTGATCACGATCCGATCCGGGTACTCGCCGTCCGTGGCCTGGATGCCCTCCGGGGGCGGGGGGTAGCCGGCTGCCGGCGGGGAGAGATCAGAACAGCCGGCGGCGTTGCAGGCCTGCACCCGGTACCAGTAGATGGTGCCCATGAACAGGGGGTGTCCCTCGCTGGGCCGATCATAGTAGGTGGTGGAGTCAGCGCTCCCGATGAGCTGGTACTCCCCGTCCTGGGCCGGCGCCCGGTACACCTGGTAGGACTCCGCCCCCTCCACCGCCCCCCAGCTCACCCGTAACCTCTTCTCCCTGGATGTCTCGCCCCGTTCAATTTCCCGGCGGAGGGGCCCGGAGGGGAGCTGGCGGTGGTGTTGAACGAGGCTGGGGAGTACGAGCCGTGGATCACCGGAGGCGGGGCGGTGTGGCTGGTGGGGGAAGACGGGGCCCTGGAGCGCCCTCTGCTTCCGCTTGGGGAGCGGGAAGGGGCGGGCGACCTGGTGTGGTCCCCTGGGGGGGACGAGCTCCTGGCCACGGTGGTGGTGCAAGGGGAGGAGTTCCCCGTTCCCGAGAAGTGGCGACTCCTGCGCCTGCCCTTGGTCGGGGCCCCGGAGGTGCTGCTTGAGGCCGACTACCCCCTGCTCACCCCCACCTACCTTCAGACGGAAAGCGTGATCCTCTACCTGGCTGCCCCCGAGGAACGGCTCGAGCTCCACCGCCTGGAGCCGGACACGGGGAAGGATGAACTTTTGGCAGCCGATGTGCTCACGTATCTCACGTTCGGTGAGCGGGTATTCACCATCGGTCGGGCTGGGGAGCTGGTGGGGCCGGCCGGGGAGCCAGTGGTTGGGTTCGATTGCCCGGAGGAGGACTGCCAGATGTTCCTCTCCCTATGGCCCCGGTTGTTCATGGACCTCGCCCCCTCCGGCGAGTTCCTGGCCCTGGTGATAGCGGACCGCCCCGGGCTCACGCTGCCGGAAGTGGATCCCATCACCAGCCTGTGCCTGGTGAACCTGGAGGAGGGGGAGGCGGCCCGGCTGGCCACCCCCGCCTTGAGCCCATCGTTCTCCCCGGAGGGGTACGAGCTGGCGTTCGTCGCCGCTCCCCCTGGTGGTACCCAGCGGGTCTACATCTACGATGTGGATAGCGGGGAGACGTCCCCGCTCCCCGGGAGCGAGGGGGCGGTGTGGGTCCGCTGGGGGAGGACCGGGATCATCGTGGCGGTGGAACACGAGGAGGGTGGGTACAGGTTGCTGCGCTGGGACGGGGCCGGCTGGCAGGAGCTACTGGTACGGGCGCCCGAGTAGGGGGTACGATCAAGACGTGAACCGCTGGATCCTCCATGTGGACATGGACGCCTTCTACGCGTCCGTGGAGCAGCTCGACAACCCGTCCCTTAAAGGGAAGCCGGTGATCGTAGGGGGACTGGGCCCCCGGGGGGTGGTGGCCACCGCCTCCTACGAGGCCCGGGCGTTCGGGGTGCACTCCGCCATGCCCATGGCCAAAGCCAGGAAGCTTTGTCCACATGGGGTGTTCATCGCCCCCCGCTTTGAGCGGTACGAAGAGCTGGCCACGAAGATCAGGGGGATCCTGCAGGAGTACACCCCCCTGGTGGAGCCGGTCTCCCTGGACGAGGCGTTTTTGGATCTCACCGGGACTGAAGGGCTGCACGGCCCCCCCGAACGGGTGGCCCAGGAGATCCACGCCCGCATCCCCCGCGAGCTGGGCCTCACCTGTTCCGTGGGCCTGGCCCAGAACAAGCTCCTGGCGAAGTTGGCCTCCGCTGCCGCCAAACCGGGTGGGTTGCTGGTGCTGCGTCCCGAGGACGTACAGGGGTTCCTGGACCCGCTGCCGGTGGACAGGCTGTGGGGCATCGGGCCCAAGACCGCCCAGCGGTTGGAGGCCAGGGGGATCCACACGATAGCGGACCTGCGGGCGGTGGACGTGTCCCTCCTCTCCTCCTGGTTCGGGCCCAGAAGCGGGGTCCACCTGTGGCGGCTGGCCCGGGGCCTGGACGATTCCCCGGTGGCCGCTGAGCGGGAGGTCAAAAGCATCTCCCAGGAGATCACCTATCCGGAGGACCTCCATGATGGGGAGGAGATCCGAGGGCAGGTACGGGAGCTGGCCCTCAAGGTGGCGGGCCGGCTCAGGGCCCAGGGCCTGCTGGGGCGGGTGGTGCGGCTCAAGGTCCGCTGGTCCGATTTCACTACCAACACCCGGCAGCTGAGGCTGCCGGAGCCCACCGACCATGCGCTCCTCATCGCGGAAGCGGCCCTCAGTTTGTTGGCCCGGGTGGAGGGGGAGGGGCGGGGGGTGCGGCTGCTAGGGGTAGGGGTGGGCGGGCTTACCCAGGCCGAATTCCGCCCCCTGCACCTGTTCGCTTCCGACGAGCTTGCCCAAGCCGTGGTCGATGCACGCCGGCGGTTCGGGGAAGGGGCAGTGACCTTGGGCACGGACGGACGGCCCCGCTGAGGGAAGCGACGGTCCCCCGCTTGTTTTTCCCGGGCCCGGCAGAACACTGCCGTCGCCGCTAAAATAGAATCTGAGGTGATCGTGATGAAGACATGGTTGGTTGTGGTGGTTCTATTGGCAGCAGCGGCAGGGGGCGTGTCCCAAAGCCTGTGCATGTACGTGGTGCCGGAGACGTATCTGAAGGATCTCACGCTGAGCTTTTATTACCGACACTACGACGATCCGGCCACGCCCGGGCCTGATATCAGCTCCGGTCGGCTGTTCGCTAGCTATAACACCCTCTACGACTCCCCCAGCTTCGGGTACGCCCTGACCGGGGCCGGGGAGATCAATCTACTCGGCCTGCGGCCGGCCGGGGTGACGGGGCAGGCTTCGGCCACGGTGCGGCGGTACTGGGATGAGGGCGAGCCTTACTTCGCATTCGGCGGCCTGGAGTCCTCTTGGGCCTCCGGCTTCGCCCTCCCCGGGGTGGAGGTACGGGCCGGCTTGGGTTACGGGCACTTCACCGACGTCACCCCGCTGGCCAAGGCCTACCGGATCGAGGCCAAGTTGCTCCAGTTGAACGCCATCCCAGCGTCACTGGACGAACAGGTCCTGTTGCGGGTAGCGGAGATCATCGGAGCGGCCGCGGAATACCCCACCGTTTCGGAGCTGGTGGCCGCCATCGAAGCGGAGATCGAAGCCGCCACCGGACTCACCCTGGACGCCCGGGCGCTACTGACCATCGAGGACATAGTGTTGGCCACCGGGAACAAGCGGTACTGTGGCTATGCGATCCAGGCCGGGGTGGGGTACGAGCTGGTGGATCCCAGGAACGAGGCGCGGGATTTCCTCTTGACTCTCTCGGCGGACGGGGCGGTGGCCCCGGAGCCGGGCTCTCAGCTCCTGCTTAGGGCAAGTCTTTCCGGGCCCTACAACATCATGGAGCAGTACACCCTCACCCTCACCGCTTCCTACGACTACCAGCTCAACGACACCACCACCTTCCGGGCCGAGTACTCCCTGCGCCAGGTGAAGCCCCTGGGGCAAGTGCCGGCCGGGGATCAGTCGGCGGCCTTCTCCTTGACCGTGAATCTGGGGCTGGCCGATGTGTCCCTGCAGGTCACGTTCTCCAAGGTGGCCGAGGCACCGGGCTGGACCCAGGACTTTCTGATCTCGGTGGGGATGGACCTAAGCCCCTGGCTTTCCGAGTGGCGCGGAGGCTAGTCCCAGAGATTCAGCGAGTGCAGGAAGGCGGCCATCGTCTCGTCGCAGAGGCGATCGGCCGCCTCTTTTTTATCGAACCAGCGTACCTCGGCGATCTCGTCCGGGGCCGGGCGGGGCTCCCCCAGCAGGATGGCCCGATAGAAGAACATCAGCCAGTGCAAGCCGGTGTGCACCCCCACCTTCGCCCGCACCCCTAGGAGTTCCTCGACCCGGCAGGGTGCCCCCAGTTCTTCCTCCACTTCCCGCCGCACCGCCTCCTCCGGTGCTTCCCCGAACCCTAGGAACCCCCCGGGCAGAGACCACATGCCCTGGGTGAGCCCCCGGGCCGCCTTCACTAGCAGTATCTTTCCCCCCTCCTCGATCACCGCCTCGGCCACCGCCCGGGGCAAGCTCCGATGTACCGCTTCCCTCAGGATCGGGGCCGCGTCTTCCCGTAAGGGGACCTCGTCTTTCCCAATCCAGTCCCGGGGATGCTGTTTGAGCTGGGGGGCGGCGATGGCTACCCCCTCCTCCCCCCAGGGCAGGCGGTAAAGCACCCGGTAGGGAAACGGGATTTCCTCGGTCTCATGTGGCAGGGTGAGCTGGCCCCCCCGCCGTACTGTGTACACCCGCCCGTCGTGCTCCAGGTACAGGTACGCCATGCCACGATTCTAACCCCATTTCGGTTGCGTCCCCTGCCGGTTAGGCGACAATTCCTCGCCAATCCCATGAACCGGAGGTGACCGGATGTACGCCATAGTAAAAAAGCGCAATCTTGCTGATCAAATCACCGAATATGTGGTGCAAGCACCGCTGGTGGCCAGGGCGGCTCAGGCGGGTCAATTCGCGGTGATCCGCCTGCACGAGCGAGGGGAGCGCATCCCCCTTACCCTGGCCGATTGGGACCCGGACTGCGGAACCATTACGTTGGTAGTCCAGGCTGTGGGCAAGACCACGATGGAGATGGAGGAACGCTTCCACGGGGGGGATTCCCTGGCGGACGTGGTGGGGCCATTGGGGGAACCCTCGGAGATCGAGGATTACGGCACCGTGGTATGTGTGGCCGGTGGGGTGGGGATCGCCCCCATCTATCCGGTGGCACGGGCGTTGAAGGAGGCAGGAAACGAAGTCATCTGTATCGCCGGGGCCCGAACCCGGGGCCTTTTATTTTGGCTCGATCGCCTGGCCCAGGTGTGCGACGAGCTCATCGTCACCACCGACGACGGTTCCCACGGCCGGAAGGGCCTCGTCACCGAGCCGTTGAAGGAGTTGCTTGAAAAGGAGCGAGTGGCCCGGGCCTGGGCCATCGGCCCGGCCATCATGATGAAGTTCTGCTCCCTTGCATGCCAAGAGGCCGGGGTGCCGATCATCGTCTCCCTCAACCCGATCATGGTGGATGGCACCGGCATGTGCGGGGCCTGTCGGGTGGAGGTGGACGGCAGAGTCCGGTTCGCCTGCGTGGACGGGCCCGAGTTCCGTGGGGATCAGGTGAACTGGGACCTTTTGATGGCCCGCCTGGCGGCGTTCAAGGAGGAGGAGCGCTGCGCCCTGGAGCAGTTCAAGGCAGCACTAGAGGAGGCCACGGCGTGATCCGGAAAACCAGAGTGCCCATGCGGGAACAGGCCCCTGCCGTCAGGATCCACAACTTTCAGGAAGTCCCGTTGGGCTATACCCCGGAGGAAGCGATCGAGGAGGCCAAGCGCTGCCTCCGGTGCCAGAAAGCCCCCTGCATCGGGGGCTGTCCGGTGGAGATCGATATCCCCCGCTTCATCGCCCACATCGCCGACGGGGATTTCCGGGTCGCCATCCGGGTGATCAAGGAGGCGAACACCCTCCCCGCCGTCTGCGGGCGGGTGTGCCCGCAGGAAACCCAGTGTGAAGGCTTGTGCACCCTGGGCAAGAAGTTCGAGCCGGTGGCCATCGGCCGCCTGGAGCGGTTCGCAGCCGACTGGGAGCGGGAGCAGGGCATGGAGATGCCTCCGGTGGGGGCCCCCACCGGGTTCCGGGTGGCGGTGGTGGGCTCGGGGCCGGCGGGGCTGGCCTGTGCCGTGGACCTGCGCCGGTCCGGCCACGCGGTGACCATGTTCGAGGCCCTGCATGAGCCGGGCGGGGTGCTCATGTACGGGATCCCCGAGTTCCGGCTCCCCAAGGACATCGTGCGGGCGGAGATCGCCACCCTGCAGGCGATGGGGGTGGAGCTGGTGACCAACGCGGTGGTGGGGAAAACGTTCACCGTGGACGAGCTTTTGGCGGATGGCTACCAGGCGGTGTTCGTGGGCACCGGGGCCGGCCTGCCCCGGTTCCTGGGGATCCCTGGGGAGTCGCTGATCGGGGTGTACTCGGCCAACGAGTTCCTCACCCGGGTGAACCTGATGCGGGCCTACCGGTTCCCGGAATACGACACCCCGATCCGGGTGGGCCGCCGGGTGGCGGTGGTCGGCGGGGGGAACGTGGCCATGGACGCCGCCCGCACCGCGCTTCGGCTAGGGGCGGAGGAGGTGCTGGTCCTGTACCGACGGACCGAGGCGGAGATGCCCGCCCGGCGGGAGGAGATCCGCCACGCGAAAGAAGAGGACATCGAGTTCCACTTCCTGGTGAACCCGGTCCGGTTCCTGGGGGAGCACGGGGAGCTCTCCGCGGTGGAGTGTGTGCGGATGGAGCTGGGGCCCCCGGATGAATCCGGCCGACGCCGGCCGATCCCCATCGAGGGATCGGAGTTCGTGATCACGATAGACACGGCGGTCATCGCCATCGGCAACCAGCCCCATCCCCTGGTGCCTCGTACCACCCCAGGGCTAGCGGTCACCCGCTGGGGCACCATCCAAGCGGACGAGGACGGAACTACCTCCCGGGAGGGCGTGTTCGCCGGCGGCGATATCGTCACCGGGGCGGCCACGGTGATCTCCGCCATGGGCGCCGGGAAGAAAGCCGCCGCCGCCATCGACCGCTATCTGCGGGAGAAGGGAGCCTAAGGGCCCACTACCCAGGCCGGGGTGGTGACGTGGAGGGGAAGCCCTCCCAACCGGAATACGAGCTCGGCGAACAGGGCCAGGTAGCCAGCCTGGGGGCGGGGCAGCGAGGCCTCCCAGCCCGAAGACGTCCCAGGTAGGGGGGCGCTGGTCCAGTGGGCGTCCCGGAAATCCCGCACCGGGCTTTCCGCGGTCCACAGCCTGGCCTCCGCTGGGACCTCCTCGGACCGTACCGAGACCCGCAGGCCCGCCTCCTCTGGGAAGAAGGAGAACTCAAGTTGGGGCAGGGGCGTCCCTTCCGCCACCGCGTGGGAGAAGGCCCCCAGGGAGTCCAGTACCCGGGTCCGGTCATCCAGGCCGTGCCCGGAGTTGGGCACGATCAGCGCCAGCTTGGGATCCGGCAGGCCGTCCCAGTAAAGGCTGAGGGCATCCACCGGCCAATAGGGGTCGTTGGAGCCCAGCACGATGAGCTTGGGCATGGTGTAGGCGTAGCGGTAGGAGTAGGGATCCACCAGCCAGGCCAGTCGTGCCCCGCGTGGGGAGCTTTCGAACGCCCGGATGAGACCCCGGTCGGTGTAGTCGTGGATCATGGGGCTGACCTGGCCCCAGAACTCCCGCTGATGGGCGAGCTGGCGCGGCAGGTCCAGGACGTCGAACACCATGGGGACCAGCCCCAGCACCCGGGCCGGGGCCGCCGCCGCAGTGAGGTAGGAGGTCCAGCCCCGCTTGGAGGCCCCGGTCACCACGAATCCCCGGCGGCGATCACTTCCAGGGCGTCCATGGCCGCCCCGGTCATGGGGAAAAGGAGCGGCCAGTCCGGCTCCCCCTCCGCAAGATAGCGTTGGAAGGTGTAGGCGACCAATGCGTCCTCCCGCAGGCCCCCGAACAAGGGTTGAACCGGCACATTCGAGAGGATCGCCACCCGCAGCCCGGCCCTAGTTGCCAGCGACAGCCCCAGCAGCGGGTCCCCTACATTGGGATCCCCGGAGATGACGAGGACGATCACGTCCTCCACCCGCAGCTCCCCCGGGGTGCAGAGGAGGAGGGTGTGGTCCCAGGGGATCCCCCGCCAGGTCTGGGAGTGGAGCCGGATATTCAGAAGTTCTCCGCCCCCGAAGGGGCGGGGAGAGCCCACCTCCCAGCTCGCCTCCCCCCGGACCGCGTCCAGGTAATCGAAAAACTCGGAGGGGGGCTCAGCGCCCAGGCACAAGCTTCCCGCCAGCAGCGCCAGGACCGCCCAGCGGAGCCAGGCCATGCCTCAGTAGATCCAGCCGTGCTCGAGGCCGATTCGGGTTAGGATCGCCACTCGATGCAAGGGGGCGGCGCAGGTGGGGGAAGGGGCAACCACCCCTAGCAAGGTGGCCACCGCCCCCAGGCCCATCAAAAGCTCCCCGAACTCGCCGTAGCCCAGGTTCCCCAGCCACCAGCCGCCGCCGATGAACACCAGGCCCCCTAGCACCACACCCCACTTAGCACTGCGACAGCCCTCGAGAGCGTGTCTGGCCTTGGCCATGGCGGAAAGCCACTCCCCCTCTCCGATCCTCGGCTCGGGGTTGGCGGTCCAGTCCAGGGTTATGGAACGCACGTGGGAGATCGCCACCGCTCCCTCCACCCCGTCGGAGGTCGTGAAGTAGAGGTAGAACTCGTCCACCCCTACCAGTTCCCCTTGCAGTTGACTCCCATCGGTGAGGATGAGGGTGTCCGCCGCCGCGCCGACCGCCACCAGTGCGGCCAAGAAAGCCAAAGCTACAAAGCTTCTGATCATCTTGATTCCCTCCTTGTAAAGCTCCGGCCGCGCAGGGCATCCCAGGTGCCCTGGATGAGCACCGCCCACACCAGCCCCCACGCCGCCAACAGCCAGCGCCGTGCCGCCACCATAACGGGCTCACTATAGGCAACTCGGGCGCGGGAGGACAACCCAAGCAGGCCCCCGAATGCGGTCGCGTGTCAGCTCCTCCGGTGCCCGTTGCCACCAGGGCTTTTCCCGCTAGGCGGTGCCGGCTTTGAAGACAATGGAGGAGAAGAGGGTGACAGCGAATCAGGTGCTCTCGCCCTCAGGGGCGGTGGTCCGCCTGGCGAACTGGAGCTGCCACAGGGCCCAGAACAGGCCCCTTTTTGCCAGCAGCTCCTCCACCGTGCCCTCCTCCACCAGCCGTCCCTCCGAGAGCACCAGCACCCGATCCGCGTTCCTGATGGTGGACAGCCGGTGGGCGATGGCCAACGCGGTGCGCCCGGCCATCAGCCGCTCCAGGGCTTCTTGGACCTGGGCCTCGGTATGAGAGTCAACGTTCGCCGTGGCCTCGTCCAGGACGATCAGCTTGGGCTCGGCGGCCACCGCCCGAGCGATGGACAAAAGCTGCCGCTCCCCCACGGAGAGCCTTGCGCCCCGTTCCCGCACCTCGGTGGCATATCCCTCCGGGAGCCTCTCCACCACCGGATGGACCCCGGTGGCCCGGGCGGCCCGCACCACCCCCTCCCCGTCCAGTCCCTCGTCCCACAGCTGGATGTTCTCCTCCACGTTTCCTGAGAACAGGAACGCATCCTGGGGCACCACCGCCAGGTGCCGCCGCAGGGCGGAAAGGTCCAGCTCCCGGATGTCCACCCCGTCGATCAGGATCCGACCCCGCTGGGGGCGGTAAAAGCCCAGGATCAGGTTCACAATGGTGGATTTCCCCGAGCCGGTGGGCCCCACCAGCGCCACCCTCTCCCCGGGCGCCACCCGGAACGAGATCCCCTTCAGCACCCATTCCTCGTCCCGGTAGGCGAACCACACGTCCCGCAGCTCGATCTCCCCCTGCAATGCCGGGACCGGCCGCTCCCCGGAGGGCTCCTCGGGCTCGTCCAGGAGCTGGAAGATCCTCTCCGAGGCGGCCATGGCCGACTGGAGGATGTTGTACCTGTCAGACAGGTCCGACAGGGGCTGGAACAGCATCCGCCCGTAGCTGGTGAAGGCCACAAGCGCCCCCAACGTGAACACGCCCCCCAGCACCCCTCGGCCCCCGTACCAGATGAGCAGGGCCACGCCCAGGGTCCTCATCACCGAGATGGCCGGGCCGAACACCCCGTACACCACCACCGACCGCATCTGAGCCTGGAAATAGCCCCGGTTTATGTCCTGGAATGCTTTAAGTGAACGGAGCTCCTGGCGAAACAGCTGGATGATGGGCATCCCGGAGATGGCCTCGGCCACGTAGGCGTTCAGGCGGGCCAGCTTCCGCCTCGCCTCCCGGTAGGCGGCGCGGGCCCGGGTGCGGAACCAGAACGTGAGCGCCACAAGCGGCGGCCCGAACGCCAAGAGCAGCAACGTGAGCCTGGCATTCAGCCGGAACATGATCGCCAGCACCCCGGCCATCATCAGGGCGTCCTGCACCAGGTACACCACCACCTGGGTGTACATCTCGTTGATGGCGGCCACGTCGTTGGTGGCCCGGGTGACCAGCCGTCCCACCGGTTGCCGGTCCAGGAACGACATGGGGAGCCGCAGCACATGGCCGAAGATGGCCCGCCGCATGTCGAACATGATCCGCTGCCCGGCGTACTGGAGGAGGTACACCTGCCCATAGGAAAGCCCGAACCTGAGGACGAGCAGGCCCAGAAGCCCCAGCACCAGGAACGCCAAGATCCTGATCTCCTGGGCCTTGAGGGCGAGGAGCTCCCCCGGGGGGAGCCCCTTTAGGTCCTCGGCCCGGGCCAGGAACCCCTCAGGGATCCTGTGGAACCGGTCCGGATAGCGGGCCGCCACCTCCGCCCCCGGGCCAGCAAGCGGGATCAAGTAGTAGCGGCCTTCCACCGCCCCGGCCGCCTCCAGTCGCTCCCGCACCCCAGGGGACAGGGCCGCCGCCCGCACCAAAAACCGGCCCTCCCCCAGCTCGCTGGCCTCCGGGGCGGGCGGGGAATCGGCCCTCACCACCAGCCAGGGAGGGGTGAGCACAGAGTCGATGGCCAGCTTGGTGATGTAGGGCAAAGCCAGCTCCACCAGCGTGATCCCGCCGGCTAGGAAGAAGGCAGCCAAAAACAGCGTCCAATATGGCCGCAGGTAGCGGAGCATCCGCTTGAGGAGCCGCACGTCCACGGCCTTCCCCAGCCGATCCTCCTCCAGGAAGTCCGCGGCAGAATGATGCGGCATCTCAGCTCACCAGGGCCTGTTGGAGTTCGTGCAGCCGGGCATATAGGCCCCCCTGGGCCACCAGCCGCCGGTGATCCCCCTGTTCGATGACCTTTCCGTCCTGAAGGACGACGATCCAGTCCGCATCCCGCACCGCCGAGATCCGGTGGGCGACCACGATGGCGGTGCGGCGGGCCAGCACCCCCTTGAGGTTCCCCAGGATCTCCTCCTCCACCTTGGCGTCCACCGAGGACAGCACGTCGTCCAGGATCAGGATGGGGGGATCCAGGATCAGGGCCCGGGCGATCCCCACCCGCTGTCTTTGTCCTCCGGACAGGGCAATCCCCCGCTCTCCCACCAAGGTGTCCAGGCCATCGGGGAAGGAGGCGATCTCCTCGGCCAACCCGGCCAGCCGCGCCGCGGCCCACACCTCCTCGTCGCTGGCCTCGGGCCGGCCGAACGCGATGTTCTCCCGCAGGGTGGCCGAGAACAGGAACACGTCCTGGGGAACCATGCCGATGGCCCCCCGCAGTTCCCCCAGGTCCAGCTCCCGGATGTCCACCCCGCCCAGAAGCACCGTACCCGGAGGGGGGTCGTAGAGGCGGGGGATGAGCCGCACCAGCGTGGACTTACCCGAGCCGGTGAGCCCCACCACCCCCAAGGTCATCCCCTCCTCCACGGTGACGCTGATGTCCCGTAATACCGGCCGCGCCTCGCCCGGGTAGGAGAAGGAGAGGCCCCGCAGCTCGATGCGGTGGGAGCGGGGGAAGGGCTTAGGCCGGGGCGGGGACACGATCTCCGGACGGGCGTCGAACAGCTTTTGGATGCGGCCCATGGAGGCCGCCCCCCGCTGGAGGAGGTTCACGATCCAGCCCAGAGCCATCATGGGCCAGATGAGCATCCCCAGGTAGCTGGTGAAAGCCACGAAGTCCCCTAGGGAGATACGGGCGGCCAGCACCGCCCGGCCCCCGAACCAGAGCACGATCCCGGTGCCCAATCCGGCCAGAAGCCCGATCAGGGGGCGGAACACCCCCCACACCCGGACCAGGGTCATGTTCAGCCGGATGTACTCCTGATTGTCCGCGGCGAATGCCCGCCCCATCCCCTCCTCCCGGGCGGAGGCCCGGATCACCCGGATCCCGGACAGGGCTTCCCGCACCCTTTCGGTGAGCCGGGCGAAGGAGGCCTGCACCTGTTCGAACCGCTGGTGGATGAGGCGGCCGAACCCCAGCACCACCAGGGTGAGGAAGGGCAAGGGGATGAACGCCAGCAGCGTGAGTCGGGGGGAGATCCCGATCATGGCCGCCAGGGCGAAGGACACCATGATCACCGTGTCGGCCGCCAGCAGCACCCCCATCCCGCAGGCCCGCCTCACCGCCTCCAGGTCGTTGGTGGCGTGGGCCATGAGGTCCCCAGTGGAGTGGCGGGCGTAGAAGGAGGGGGACAGGGTGAGAAGGTGGGCGAACAGCCGATCCCGCAGGTCCCGTTCGATCTTGCGCCCGGCCCCGAATAGGAAATATCGCCACAGGAACCGGAACACCAGCACCGTGCCGGCGATCCCCACCAGGTACAGGGCGTAGCGGGGCAGGCGCTCCCCCACCCCTAGCACCAGGTCGTCCACCGCCGCCCGGATGATCAGGGGGGTCACCAGTTGGGCGGTGTCCACCAAGAGCAGGGCCAACACCCCCAGGAGGAGCCATCCCCGGTAGCGCCAGAGTTCCCGCAGGATGCCGCGCATTCCAAACCGGCATTATAACCAAGAGAACTTGCGATTCCCACGGGATTTTCCTTGCTTCCGGGTGTGCCAGGGGCTACCATGATCTCGGAGGTGGAACATGGCGGAACGAGAGATGCAGGTAGCAGCCGATCCCCAGACGAGGAAGGGCGTGTACGCCAATTTGGCGATCATCTCGCATCAAAAGGAAGAGTTTGTAGTTGACTTTCTGTTGGTGGATCCCCGCACCCAGACGCCGAAGGGAGGGCAAGCGCTGCTGGTCTCCCGGGTGATCCTGTCCCCCAGCCACATGAAGCGGCTATACCAGGCCATCGGGGAGAACATCGAGAAGTACGAACGGAACTTCGGGAAGATCGTGCTTCCCCCCAAGCTCACATGAGAGCCTGCCCCGCAAACCTCAGAGGCTGCGGGGCAGGCTCTCGCCCGGCCCAGTTCCATGCCCCGGGTTAAAGGGGCTTTTGGAGGTTGAGATTTGGGAACCAGCGATCAGGTTGCAAGGCCTGTTTTGACGCTACGTCAGGAAAAGGAGGGCGCGTTGGGCCATAAAAGGGGAGTAGAAAGGAGCCTGTTGCGAGGCTCTTCTCAGAGTGAGGTCAACCACCATCGGGCAGGGCGCAAGGCGATTGACGTGAGGTGCCTGACTTCCGCAACAGGCTCGTGAGAGAAGAACTGCTGGCCGGCCTTCGGGAGGCGCGCTCAGAGCTCCGCCAAGCGATAGCGGGCCTGCGGCCCGAGGTGCGGGACCGCAAGCCCATCGTGAACTGGACGGTCAAAGACCTGGTTGGGCACCTCGCGTTTTGGCGGTGCGTGGACCGACGGGTAATAGAGGCAGCCATTTCCGGGAAGCGCCCCAGTTTCGACTTTTACCTCAAGGGACCAGAGGACCTGGCGGAGGTGAACGCCCGGGAGGTGGCCCGGCGGCGTGACCGCGCCTGGGAGGAGGTATGGGAGGAATTTGAGCGAGAGGAACAGGAGTTCCTTTCCCTGCTGGAACGCCTGTCAGAGGACCAGCTCAAACTTCCCGTGTCCGCGCCCTGGCCGAAGCCCGGCACGGTAGCGGATTGCGTTCGGGTGGAGATCGACCATCAACTCACCCATGCCCGCCGCATCCGGGAGTGGCGCCAGGCCCACCGCCTTTGATCGCCCGGCTCTCTCAAGATCCTGGGGGTCACAACTCCACTTTTGTCGTGCCCCGGGAGGGCGGCCATGAGACTGGGGATCCTCGTAAAAGCCACCATCTGAGGTGTGAAGGGTGATGGGTTGAGGTACGGGTTTAAGGAAGCCGTCACCGATCACCCACAACCGAATTCCGTGACGGGTGACGCGTAACGCGTGACGAGCAGGGGCCAGCCCTCGGCTGGTCCCTTATCCTTAGGCCCAGGTAAGAAGGTTAGGAAGGGTTGCTGCGTTCCGCTAGAGGCAGTCGAAAAACTAAAAGTAAGGATGCGACCCCGGCGATTTTTGCTACTTCTACTGGGCTAGCGTGTTTGTCCGCGCTTTCGTCCTCCGAGTCTATGAAGCGGCTGATGAGAGC
>JAJOKL010000177.1 GCA_021129895.1 Candidatus Bipolaricaulota bacterium | reverse complement strand
CCTGCCGGTGGTGATCCGGGCCACCGAGGAGGCCCTGCGGGCGGTGCCCCGGGAGTTCCGGGAGGGGGCGCACGCCCTGGGTGCCACTCGCTGGCAGGTGACCCGCACGGTGGTCCTCCCCGCGGCCCTTCCCGGGATCATCACCGGGGCGATCCTCGCGGTAGGCCGGGCTGCTGGAGATACGGCTTCCATCCTGTTCACCGCCGCCGTCTTTTACACCGCGCGCCTCCCCCGCTCCCCCCTGGACGAGGTGATGGCCCTCCCTTACCACCTGTACGTGATGGCTACCGAACACCCCGCCTTCTGGAGGACGCGGCACATCCAATACGGGACGGCCACGGTACTGCTCACGTTGGTGCTGGCGTTCTACCTCACGGCCGCCTTTTGGCGCGCCCATGCAAGGAGGAGGAAGCGATGGTGACACGCCGTCCTCTTGTGGAGAAACGGGAGATGACGATGGCTATAGACGATAAGCCCATCATCGAGGTCAAGGGACTGAGCTTCTTCTACGGCCGGACCCAGGTGTTGCGGAAGGTGAGCCTGCCCATCCTCCCCCGACAGATCACCGCCATCATGGGGCCCTCGGGGTGTGGCAAGTCCACCTTCCTGCGGGTGCTGAACCGCCTCTACGAGCTGGTCCCGGGGGCCAGGGCGGTGGGGGAGGTCTGGTTCGACGGCGCGAACATCCTGGATTCTAAGGTGGACGTGGTGGAGCTCAGGCGGCGCGTCGGCATGGTGTTCCAGAAGCCCAACCCCTTCCCCAAATCCATCTTCGACAACGTGGCCTACGGCCCCCGGATCCACGGGGTGCGGGGGCGGCGGAGGCTCGCGCCGATCGTGGAGCGGGCCCTGCGGCAGGCCGCCCTGTGGGACGAGGTCCGCGATCGGCTCCACCGCAGCGCCTTCGACCTCTCCGTCGGCCAGCAACAGCGGCTGTGCATCGCCCGGGCCCTGGCGGTGGAACCGGAGGTACTGCTCTTGGATGAGCCCACGAGCTCCCTGGACCCCGCGGCCACGGTCAAGATCGAGGAGCTCATCCGCACGCTCAAGGAGGAGCTCACCGTGGTGATCGTGACCCACAACCTCCAGCAGGCGGCCCGGGTGTCGGACCGCACCGCGTTCTTGCTCGTGGGGGAGCTGGTGGAGCACGGGCCCACGGAGGAGCTCTTCACCCGGCCCCGGGATCCCCGCACCGAGGCCTACCTCACCGGGAGGTTCAGTTAGCAGGATGCGCCGGGACGTGCTGGCGGAGCTGGAGGGGGAGCTCCGGGCCCTGGGAACGAATGTTATCCTGTCCTACGACGGGCCATGCGGGCCCTGGAGTCGCGGGACATCTCCCTGGCCCAGCGGATCATCGCCGAGGACGCTGGGATAAACGCGCGCCGGGCGGCCCTGGAGGAACGGTGTCTCAAGCTCCTGGCCACCCAGCAGCCGGCCGCCTCGGACCTGCGGTTCATCACCGGGGTGATGCACATCGCCACCGACCTCGAGCGGGCACGGGCCCGGGCGGTGGCCCGCCGGGACGACGAGGTGGACGCCCTGCACGACGCCATCCACGAGGAGCTCTTCTCCCTCATGGTGAAGAGGCCGGGGGTGATCGCCCAGGCCACCTACCTCATGTGGGCGAGCCACGCGGTGGAGCGGGTGGCGGACCTGGCCACCAACATCTGCGAGCGGGCGGTGTTCGTGGCCACGGGGGCCATGGAGGAGATGAACCCGCTGCCGGAGTGAGGAAGGACCCCTTCGGCCCGGCGAACACGTCAGTGAGACCGTCCTGCAACCCGCCCCACAAAGGTCCGGTGTAAAATCCGTGGCTATGTTGCTCGCGGTGGATATCGGCAATACGGAGACGAACCTCGGTCTCTACGGGGACGGGGGTTGGAAAGAGCGGTTCCGGGTGCGCACCGTGGTGGGCAAGCCCCCGGACGAGTACGAGGTACTCTTGAAGGGTCTGCTCACCGGTCGGGGCGTGGATCCGGACGGGATCACGCGCGTGGTGTTGGGGAGCGTAGTCCCGCCCCTCACCGCGGTGTTTCGGGAACTGCTGTCCAGGTGGCTCGGCAAGGATCCCCTGGTGGTGGGGCCGGGGGTAAAAACCGGGCTCGACATCCGGGCGGACCACCCCTCCGAGGTGGGGGCGGACTTGGTGGCCGATGCGGTGGCCGCCTATGAGCGTTTCGGGGGAAGCTGCATCGCGGTGGACTTCGGCACCGCCACCACCTTCACCTGTGTGGACCGAGGGGGCGCCTTGGTGGGGGTGGCCATCGCACCGGGCCTCGCCACCGCAGCGGGCGCCCTGGCGACGCGGGCCGCCCTGCTGCCGGAGGTACCCCTGGAGCCGCCGCCCCGGGCCATGGGGCGCAACACCCGGGAGGCCATGCAGTCCGGGCTGATCTTCGGCTACGTGGGATTGGTACGGGAGCTGATCTATCGCCTCAGGGCGGAGCTCGACCCTGGGGCCAGGGTGATCGCCACCGGGGGCCTCGCGGGGATCATCGCCCCCTTGTTGGACGAGATCGAGGCGGTGGACCCTTGGCTCACCCTGGAGGGCCTGCGCCTGATCGCCGCCCGCAACCCCTAGCCCACCACCGAGGTCACAGAGAACGCAGAGGAAGCCACTGGCTTATTGCCTGAGATCCCTGATGTGTTTCTCTTCCGATCGATGCTTAAAGAACCGCGACATCCTGGAACCGGGCTCAAGGTTGCCCGGGAACGGAACAGGTGCTAGGATGCAATGGAGATCCTCTTCCAGGAGGTGGCGGGAAGATGCTGCGCGGTTGTGCGACCTTGGTGGCGGTCCTGGGCTTGGCGGGGCTTGGGGTCCCTCAGCGTTTACAAACCCCCTCCTACCTGATCGGGCCCTGCTGGGTCATCCACGTCATCGACGGCGATTCCATAGAGGTGCGCTTGCCGGATGGAACAAGGGACATCGTGCGCTACGTGGGGATAGACGCTCCCGACGAGGGACATCCGCTTTTTGAACTAACCCAGGCGCGGAACACAGAGCTGGTCCAGGGAGCGGAGGTATGGCTGGAGGTGGAGCCCCAGGAGGGGGGCTTCCTGAGGGACAGGGATGGGCGGCTCCCCTCCTGGGTGTTCGCAGAGACGCTGCAAACCGCCCCGGTGCAAGGCGTGCTGGTCAGGGAGGGGCTGGCCATGGTGGACGTGCGGGAGGTGGTGGATCGGGAGCTGGCAGCCGGGTGTTTCCCGGTCCGCTATGCGGACTCGCTTCTGGAGGCGCAGCGACAGGCCGCTCTTGCCCGCCGGGGCCTATGGGGGCTCCCCCCCTTCTGCCCGGAGGCGGACTTCCTCGTGGCCGGGATCAAGCACTGGGGGTACGTAGAGGAGGTATATCTCATCAATCGGGGGGGTAAAGCTATCGAATTGAGCGCGGGCTGGATGCTCATGGATGAGACCGCTCACGCAAAATGGGTAGCGGGAGGAGAGAGCCGAAATCTGATCCCCTTCCAGGGAGCTTTCGCCGGGGGATGTACACTGCCACCAGGAGGCGTGCTCGTTATAAGGACCGGGCCGGGGATCCCGGAGTCCGAGCGCAAAGCGCTGCAGGGGTGCGGCACTCGGTTGGTGATTCTTAACTGGGGGCGCTACAGGATCTGGAACACCGAAGGGGACACGGCTTACCTCTACGGCCCGGACGGCGAGCTCATCTGCTCTTTCCGTTACCCCTGGCAGGGGCGCTCCCCCTAAGCCCTCCCCAGGGCCAATCCGGGTTGCGGTTGCCCTGCACTTGGATTAACCTTGAGCTCGGAGGTGACACTCCAAAAAACCGATTGGAGGTGACACTCCGTGTACAGGATCCTATCGGCAGCCGTGATCGGGCTTTTTTGTTCCACCTTCGGCCTCTCCTCGGAGCTGGTGGTGGCGGTTTCCACTGAACCCCCGTCCCTGGACCCCACCACCCACGCCGCCGCCGCCATCGACCTCCTCCTCCATCACAACCTGTACGAGAACCTAGTCCAGGTGGACGCCCAAGGGAGGCTGCACGGACAGCTCGCCGCCTCCTGGGAGAGCTCCGAGGACGGCCTCGTCTACACCTTCCACCTCAGGGAGGGGATCCGCTTCCATGACGGGACGCCCTGCGACGCCGCCGCGGTGCGGGCTAGCTTCCTGCGCCTTATGGACCCCGCCACCGGGGTTCCTCACCCGGAGTACTTCCAGGCCATCGCCGAGATCGAGGTAGTGGACGAACTGACCGTGAGGTTTCGCCTCGTGGCACCTAACCCGGCCTTCCTCTCCATCCTGGCGTTGGCGGACGCGGTAGTCACCCCGACCACAGGGGACCTCGCCACCGAACCGGTGGGCACCGGGCCGTTCGCCTTCGCCTCCTGGCGGCCCGGCGATCGGCTTATCCTGGTCCGCAATCCGGATTACTACCTGCCTGGGGTGCCCCGGCTGGAGCGAGTGGTATTCCGGTTCATCCCCGACCCCGCGGCGCAGCTCGCCGCCCTGCGGGCCGGGGACGTGGACCTGGTGGTGGACGTGGCCCCGGAGATAGCCACCATCCTGGCGGAGACCCCTGCTTTCCGGGTCGTCTCCGGTCCCATGAACCTGGTACAGATACTGTCCATCAATACCGCCCGGGAGCCCTTCTCCGACCTCCGCGTACGCCAGGCCCTGGCCTACGCGGTGGATCGAGCCGAGGTCATCCGGCTCGTGTCCTACGGGTACGGCACCCCCCTCGGGAGCCACATCCCCACCGCCACCCCCTATTACGCTGACATGACCTGGGTCTATCCCTACGATCCCGCCCGGGCGCGGGAGCTCCTGGCGGAAGCCGGCCATCCAAACGGGCTCGATATCTCGTTGACCCTCCCGGAGAACTACCGGTTCCACGTGCGCACCGGGGAGGTGATCGCCGCACAGCTCTCCCGGGTGGGGATCCGAGCCCGCATCGAGCTCGTGGACTGGCCCACTTGGCTGGAGCGGGTGTTCGCTCAGGCCGACTACGACCTGACCGTGATCGGGCACCCCTGGAGGCTGGACCCCGCCCCCATGCTAACCGTCTACGGGCCAGAGCGGCCGGACTACTACTTCCGGCGGGGGTGGAACGATCCTGAACTCGATCGGCTTCTTTCCTTGGGCGAGTCCATCCTGGACGAGGGGGCCAGGAAGGCGATCTACACCGTCTGTCAGTACCTCATCGCCCGCGACGCCGTGAACGTGTTCCTCCAGGACCCGCACCGGATCCTGGCCATGCGGGCGGGGGTGGCCGGAGTGGAGGTCTACCCGCTATACGTCTTGGACCTCAGGAACGCAGCCAAGCGGTGAGCCTCCCCAGGCGGGGGTCCAGAAGGTCCCGGAGGCCGTCCCCCAGGAGGTTCAAGCCCAACACGGTGAGGGACAGCACCAGCCCGGGGAACACCGCCGGCCACGGGGAGAGGGCGAAGTAGCTCTGGGCCTCCTTCAGCATCCGGCCCCAGGAGGGGGTGGGGGGCGGGGTGCCCAGGCCCAGGTAGCTGAACGCCGCCTCGGCCAGCAGGGCCGCGCCCAGGCTCACGGTGAGCTGGACCACCAGGGGAGAGGCGAGATGCGGGAGGAGGTGCCGCAGCAGGATGCGGGCAGGTCCGGCCCCGATCGCCCGGGCGGCCAGCACGAACTCCCGCTCCCTGAGGGTGAGGAGGCTGCCCCGCACCAGGCGTGCGAAGTAGGGCACGTTGAAGATCCCGATGGCGATGACGATCCCCCACGGGCCCGGGCCCAGGAGCACCGCCAGAAACAGGGCCAGAAGGAGCGGGGGGAAGGCGAGGAGGAAATCCATCCCCCGCATGAGGAGTTCGTCGGGGAGGCCCCCCCGCAGGCCGGCAAGCCCCCCCAGCGCCGCACCCAGCGCCGCCCCCAGCGCCACCGCGGCCAGGGCGATGCCCAGGCTGGTCCTCCCCCCCACCAACACCCGCGCTAGCACGTCCCGCCCGAACCAGTCCGTGCCCATGGGGTGGCGGAGGGAAGGCGGGGCGAACCGGTCCCCGCCGATGGCCAGGGGATCGGCCGGCAGCCACAGGTACCCCAAGGCCACCAGCCCCAGGGAGCAGGTCAAAAGCGCGATCCCCAGCTTCAACCCAAGGCCCCTCATCGGTACCTGATCCTGGGATCCAGGGCCCCGTAGGCCAGGTCCACCACCAGGTTGAGGAGCACCATCATCCCCGCCACCACCAGCCCCGCCCCGGAGAGGAGCGGCAGGTCCCGGGCCCTGACCGCGGCCAGGGCCAGCCTCCCCAATCCCGGCAGGTAAAAGAGGTTCTCCACCACGAGCGCCCCGGCCAGTAGATGCCCCAAGCTGAGCCCGGCGGCGGTGACCACGGGGATGAGGGCGTTCCTCAGGGCATGGCGGCCGAGCACGCTGGCCTCACGAAGGCCCTTTCCCCTCGCGGTCCGGATGTAGGGAGCGGCCAGGACGTCCGCCAGGCTGGCCCTGGTCATGCGGGCCAGGTAGGCCGCCCGGGGCAGGGCCAGGGCCAGGGCCGGCAGGACAAGGTGCACCAGGGCCGCCCCGGGCCGCTCCCAGCCCGGGAACCCCCCGGCGGGGAAGGCTTGAACCCAGATGGCCAGGAACCCCATGAGCAGGATCCCCAACCAGAACTCGGGCACGGCCATGCCCAGCTGGGCGGCCCCCACTGTGGCCAGGTCCACTAGGCCCCCGGGATGGGTGGCCGCCAGCGTCCCCAAAGGAAGCGCGATCACAAGGGCTATGACGCTGGCCAGGAGGGCCAAAGGAAGGGTCACGGTGAGGGAACTTCCCACCAGGGCCCCCACCGGCAGCCCCCGGGAGAGGGACTCCCCCAGATCCCCCCTCAGAAGTCCAAATAGCCACCGGCCAAACCGCACCGGCCAGGGGAGGTCCAGCTGGAGCTTCTCCCGCACTGCCTGGTAGGCCTCGGGGCTGGCCTCCGGCCCCACCACCAACCGGGCCAGATCCCCGGGGAGAAGTGACAACAAAGCGAAAATCGAGAACGCAATAAGGAGGATGGTGAGGGGGAGCGTGATCAGCTTGCGGAGGAAGTAGCTCCCCATGGGGATCGAGGGGAGAGGGCCGCAGCCCTCCCCCCGCTTAGTTAACCTCTCAAGGCGGCCTGGGCGGCGGCCAGGCGCGCCACCGGGATCCGGTACGGCGAGGCGGACACGTAATCGAGCCCGATCTCGTGACAGAAATGTACCGACCGGGACTCACCCCCGTGCTCGCCGCAGATCCCCACCGACAGGTCCGGACGAGTTCGCCGGCCCCGCTCTTTCCCCATTCGCATCAGTTCCCCCACCCCGGCCCGGTCGATGGTCTGGAACGGGTCGTCGGGGAGGATCTTCTTCTCCAGGTATTCCCGGATGAACTTGCCCGCGTCGTCCCGGGAGAAGCCGAAGGTCATCTGGGTGAGGTCGTTGGTGCCGTAGGAGAAGAACTCGGCGGCCTGGGCGATCTCGTCGGCGGTGATCGCCGCCCGGGGGACCTCGATCATGGTGCCCACCTTGTAGGCGATCTGCACCCCCTCTTCTTCCATGGTCTTGTTCGCGATCTCGTCGATGCGCTCCCTAACAGGGCGCATCTCGTTCACGTGGCCCACCAGCGGCACCATCACGTAAGGCTGCGGATCGAGGCCCTCCTTTCTGAGCACCGCCGCCGCCCGGAAGATGGCCTCCACCTGCATGTCGTACAGGTCCGGATGGGTGATCCCCAGGCGGCAGCCCCGGTGCCCCAGCATGGGGTTGAACTCGTGCAGGGACTCTATCTGGGCCTTGAGTTCCTCAAAGGGCAGGCTGAACTTCCGGGCCAGTTCCCGGATCTCCCCATAGTCCTTGGGCAGGAACTCGTGCATGGGCGGGTCCAAAAGCCTGATGATCACCGGCTTTCCGTCCATGACCCTGAGCAGGCCCTCGAAGTCCTCGGCCTGCATCTCCCCCAGGCGCTTCAGGGCCTCCTTCCGGGCGGCCGGGTCCCGGCCGATGATGGCCTGCTGCACGTAGGGGATGCGGTCCTCGCCGAAGAACATGTGCTCGGTGCGGCAGAGGCCGATCCCCTCGGCCCCGAACGCCAGGGCCACGGCGGCCTGGTCCGGCTTGTCCGCGTTGGCCCACACCCCCAGTACCCGGCACCGGTCCACCCAGGTCATCAGTTTCTCGTACAGCTGGTAGATGGGGGCTTGCTCCGGGGGGAGGGTCTTCTCGATCAGGACCTGCACCACCTCCGAGGCCATGGTGGGCACCTTGCCCTGCAGCACCTCCCCGGCGGTGCCGTCGATGGAGATCCAGTCGCCCTCCTTGAGGGTGACCCCGCCGGCGGTGATCTCCCTCCGGCCGTAGTCCACCGTCAGGCCGTCGCAGCCCACTACCGCAACTTTCCCGATCTGGCGGGCCACCACCGCGGCGTGGGAGGTCATGCCGCCTCGGGAGGTGAGGATGCCCTTGGCTACGGCCATCCCCCCGATGTCCTCCGGGGAGGTCTCGTGCCGCACCAGGATCACGGGCTTGCCTTCTTTTCCCATCTGCACCGCTGCCTCGGCGGTGAGGGCGATCATCCCGGTGGCCGCCCCCGGCCCGGCGGGGAGCCCCTTGGCCAACACCTTCGCTTTGGCCTTCTCCTTGGGGTCGAAGATGGGCTGGAGGAGCTGGGAGAGCTGCTCAGCAGGGTCGATGCGGAGGATGGCCGCTTTCTCGTCGATGAGGCCTTCCTCCACCATCTCCACCGCGATCCTCACCGCGGCGAAGCCGGTGCGCTTGCCGGCCCGGGTCTGCAGGAGATAGAGCTTGCCCTCCTCCACGGTGAACTCGATGTCCTGCATGTCCCGATAGTGGCGCTCGAGCTTTTCCCGTACCTCGAGGAGCTCCTTGTAGACTTCGGGCATCTCCCGCTCCAGCTCCTCGATGGGCTTGGGGGTGCGGATCCCGGCCACCACGTCCTCCCCCTGGGCGTTCAGGAGGTACTCGCCGTAGAACCGGTTCTCCCCGGTGGCCGGATCGCGGGTGAACGCCACCCCGGTGCCGGAGTTCTCGCCCAGGTTGCCGAACACCATGGCCTGCACGTTCACCGCGGTGCCCAGGTCGTCGGGGATGCGGTTGAGCCTCCGGTAGGAGATAGCCCGCTCGTTGTTCCAGGAGCGGAACACCGCGCCGATCGCACCCCACAGTTGCTCCCACGGGGCCTGGGGGAATTCCTTGCCCGCCCGGCGGATGATCTCCTTGTAGCGCTCCACCAGCTCGGCCAGGTCATCGGCGGTGAGGTCCAGATCGGAGGCCGCTCCCCGCTCCTCCTTGAGGGCTTCCATGGCGGCGTCGAACGGGTCCACCCCCGCCTCGCCCGCGTCCTTCACCCCCAGCACCACCGACCCGTACATAGAAAGGAGCCGGCGGTAGGCGTCGTAGGCGAAGCGGGGGGTGGTCTTCCTCGCCAGTCCCTGCACCGACACGTCGGTCAGCCCCAGGTTGAGGATGGTGTCCATCATCCCGGGCATGGACACCGGCGCCCCGGACCGCACCGAAACAAGCAGGGGGTTGTCCAGATCGCCGAACTTGCGCCCGGTGGCCTCCTCCAGGTGCCTTACGCCATCCTTCACTTGGTCTTCAAGCCCCGGGGGGTATTCCCCACCGTGCTCCGTGTAGTGGCGGCAAACTTCGGTGGTGATGGTGAAGCCGGGGGGGACGGGGATCCCAAGACGGGCCATCTCCGCGAGGTTGGCCCCCTTGCCCCCAAGCACGTTCTTCATCTCAGCGCTGCCGTCGGTCCTCCCCCCTCCGAACAGGTACACGAATTTGTCCATTCTCACCTCCTGAGTAGGGCCTGGGCGAACTCCCGGGCCCGGAACGGCGCTAGATCGGAAAGCCCTTTGCCCAGCCCGATCCACAGGATCGGGATCTCCAAGGCTCGCCAGATGGGGATCACAGCCCCCCCTTTGGCGGACCCATCCAGTTTGGTTATCGCCAGGCCGGTCAGCTCCACCGCCTGGTGGAAGAGCTCCGCCTGGGAGATGGCGTTCTGGCCCACGGTGGCGTCGATCACCAAGATCCGCTCGTCCGGGGGACGGCCGGTGAGCTTCTCCACCACCCGACGCACCTTGCCCAACTCCTCCATCAGCGGGCGCTTGGTCTGAAGGCGCCCAGCCGTGTCAACCAGAACACAATCATACCCCTTGCTTTGGGCGTGGGCGAGGGCGTCGTGGACTACCGCCCCCGGGTCGGCCCCGGGGCGGTGGGCGATCACCTCCACCCCGAGCTCGTCGCCCAACTGGGAGAGCTGCTCGATGGCGGCGGCGCGGAAGGTGTCCGCGGCCGCGAGCAGCACCCCTAGCCCCTGTCCATGAAGCATCCGCGCCACCTTGGCACAGGTGGTGGTCTTCCCGGAGCCGTTCACCCCTACGAACAGGAGTACCCCCGGGCGGGCTTCCGGTGGGGTCCAGTCCACCTCAGCCCCGGAGAGGAGTTCCGCCACCGCCTCCTCCAGCGCTGCCCGCACTTGGTCCCAGCTTGCCGAGCCTTTGTCGAATCTGGCCCGCAGTCGGGCCACCAACTCCCCCGCCGCCTCCAGGCCCACGTCGGCGGCGATGAGCAAATCCTCGATCTCCTCCAGTGCCTCCGTATCTAGCTTGCCCCGCTCCTTAACCACCGCCTCCAGAGGGGCGAGGAAACCCTCCCGGGTGCGAGAAAGGGTGTGGCGGATGCGCTCCCACAGGACCATCTACATCTCCTCCGGGGCGGACACCCCCAAAATGGCCAGGCCCCGGTTGAGAACCAGCTTCACTCCGGAAAGCAACGCCAGCCGAGCCGGGGTGGCCTCCCCCTGGCCCAGGATCCGCACCCGGGTGTAGTAAGGGTGGAATAGGCCCGCTACCCCTTCCAGGTACTCGCACAGAAGATGCGGCGCGAACCCGCTGGCTTGGACGACCACGTCCGGAAACCGGTCCAACTCCTTGATGAGGGCCAACTCATCCGGATCGGTTAGGGGGGATAGATTCACTTCCGTCACCCGTAACGCGCCACGCGTCACGGACTTTTCCGCCTCACGGAAGATGGAGGCGATGCGGGTGTGGGCGTACTGCACGTAGTAGACCGGGTTGTCCATGCTTGTTTTCTTAGCGAGTTCGTAGTCGAAGGTCAGGTGGCTCTCGGGCTTGCGGCGCACCATGAAATAGCGCACCACGTCCCGCCCCAGCTCCCGGATCAGGTCCCCCAGGCGGATGAAGTGCCCGGCCCGGGTGGACATCCGCTCCACCCCCTCCCGTCCCTTGAGGGTCACGAACTGATGCACGCAGTAGCTGAGGAAGTCATCTGGGATTCCCAAGAGCTTTAAGGCCAGCTTCACCTGCTGCTGCTCCTCGGCGTGGTCCGCCCCCTGGACGTCGATCACCCTATCGAATCCGCGGCGGAATTTCTCCACATGGTAGGCGATATCCACCATCAGGTAGGTGGGGGTGCCGTCGGAGCGGATCAATACCGGGTCGCGCGAAAGGCCGTGTTCAGTGGACTTAAGCCATAGTGCCCCGTCCTTTTCGTACACCGCCCCCCGCCGCCGGAGCTCCTCCAGGGTCTCCCTCACCAATCCCCGCCGGTGGAGGTCTCCCTCCCGGGTCCACACGTCGAACCGGACCCCGAACGCCTCCAGGTCCTCCTGAATGAGGCGCATCATGCGCCCCACCGCTTCCACCCGGAACGCCTCCCGCGCCGCCTCGTCGAAGGTGGGATAGCGGTCCCCCCAGCTTTGGGCCAGCTCCTTTCCGATGGGGATGAGGTAATCCCCCTGGTAGCCGCCCTCGGGGACGGGCACCTCCTCCCCCAGGGCCTGGCGGTAGCGGGCCCACAGGGAACGAGCGAGGAGGTCGATCTGTTTCCCTTCATCGTTCAGGTAGTACTCCCGGGTGACCCGCCAGCCGAGCTGAGAGTAAAGCTCGGCGAGCACGTCCCCCAGGGCGGCCTGGCGGCCGTGGCCCACGGTCAACGGGCCGGTGGGATTGGAGGACACGAACTCCACCTGCAGCGAGCGGCCCTGTCCCAGGTCCCCCCGGCCATAGGCCTCCCCCTGCCGCAGGATCCCCCGCAGCACCTGGTGCAGGGTAGTGGCAGAGAACTTCAGGTTCAAAAAACCCCCTATCGCCTCCACCCCGGCGAAGTCCGGGTGTCCCTGGAGGGCGGCGGAAAGCTCGCGGGCGATCTCCTGAGGGGGACGGCCCAACTGTTTTGCCAAAGGAAAGGCGACCCGGGTTGAGAGGTCCCCGAACTCCGGGCGGGGGCGTTCCAGCGGCAGGTCGTCAGGGCAGTCCATCCCCAAGCGCTTCAGGGCTTGGGAGATGGCGGCCCGGGCACGGGCCTCCAGTTGCATCTACTTCTCGATTACGAAGCGAAGACCGGTCTTGACCTCGCCTCCGATCTCCACGTCTATGAACCCCGGCACCACCTTGATCTCCGCTTCCCCTTCCCGCTCCACCAGGCGACGGGCGATGGCAATGGCCTTGACGGCTTGGTTCACGGCGCCGGCTCCGATGGCGTGTGCTTCCACGATCCCGTCGTTCTCCAGGGCACCGGCGATGGCACCGGCCACCGCAGTGGGGTTGGAACTGGACGCGACCTTGAGGATCTCCATCTGCGGCCTCCTTTTCGGCCCTTCCAGGGCGGTTTGTGCGTCGACACCTGAATTATAGCTTGTACCCAAACCTCAAGTCAACGGCGAAGATGCCTCTCCGGCTTGGCGCGGAGGTAGCATTTAGTGTAGTCCTCAGTTTGCTGGTTGGCTTGGTGGTATTCGGTCAGACCGGGGCTTGGGTGGACGAGGTGATCTTCCAGGAGGTGGCCGACGACGCTACCGCCATCGCCATGATCGGGGCCGGCGAGCTGGATTTGTTCGCTTATTCGGTAACTGACGCTGAGCTATTCGCTCGGGTGCAGGCTAATCCGGAAGTGTTCGATATCAGGCGGGCCTACGCGGTGTACTGCGAGCTCACGTTCAACCCCTACGGCCCCACCTTCAACGATGGGCGGCTGAACCCGTTCTTTGTGCCGGCCATCCGCGAGGCCATGAACTGGCTCATCGACCGGGATTACATCGCCCGGGAGATCTACCAGGGGCTGGCCATCCCCAGGTATCTGCCCATCACCCCCAGCTTCCCGGATTACGCGCTGTACATCGACACGTTCCGAGCCTTGGAGTTCAAGTACGGCTATAACCCGGACCGGGCCCGCGAGGTCATCACCCGGGAGATGGAGGCCCTTGGCGCGGAGCTGGTGGACGGCAAGTGGTACTACAACGGCGAGCCGGTGGTCATCATCATGCTCATCCGGGTGGAGGATGCGCGGAAGGACATCGGCGACTACGTGGCCACCCTGCTGGAGGACCTGGGCTTCACCGTCGACCGGCAGTACAAGACCTCCCGGGAGGCCTCCCCGTGCTGGATCTTCACCGACCCGGCCGAGGGCTGCTTCCACATCTACACCGGCGGGTGGGTGACCACCCGGATCTCCCGCGATCAGGGCGGTAACTTCAACTTCTTCTACACCCCGCGCGGCCTTCCGTTCCCGCTATGGCAGGCCTACCAGCCCGACCCCGAGTTCCAAGAGATCGGGGACAAACTGGAGAAGAACGACTTCACCACCCTGGAGGAGCGGGAGGCCCTGTTCAAGCGGGCTGCCGAGCTCGCCATGCAGGACTCGGTGCGGGTGTGGCTGGTGAACGAGGCCCCGTTCTTCCCGTTCCGCCGCGGGCTGTCCGTGGCCTCTGACCTGGCCGGTGGCGTGTACGGCTCCTACATGTGGGCCTTCGCCATGCGCTGGGAGGATCAGGTGGGCGGCACCGTCCGGATTGGGATGATCGACATCCTGGTCGAGCCCTGGAACCCGATCGCGGGGACCAACTGGATCTACGACATGATGCCCATCCGCGCTACCCAGGATTGGATGACCCTGCCGGATCCGTTTACCGGGCTATTCTTGCCCCAGCGGGTGGAGCGGGCCGAGGTGTACGTTAAGGAAGGCCTGCCGGTGGGGGTGACCTATGACTGGGTGACCCTGGAGTTCATGCCCGAGATCGAGGTGCCCGCCGATGCCTGGATCGACTGGGACGCCACCTCTCAGACGTTCATCACCGTGGGCGAGAAGTACCCCGAGGGGCTGACGGCTAACACTAAGACGGTGGTGTACTACGACCCGGCCCTGTTCCCCAAGCCCATCCACGACGGGTCCACGGTGGACATCGCAGACGTGATCATACAGCTGATCATCCTGTTCGACCGGGCCAAGCCCGAGTCCGCCATCTACGACGAGGCGTACGTGCCCGACTTTGAAACCTTCCAGGCCTACTTCAAGGGTGTGAAGATCATCTCCACCGATCCGCTTGTGATCGAGTGGTACTCCGACCTGTGGTACCTGGACGCCGAGTACATCGCCGAGGAAGCCACCATCGAGATCGGGGCCTGTGACCTTTGGCACACCCTGGTGCCGGGGATCCTGGCCGAGGCAGCGGGCGAGGCCGCCTTCTCCGCGGACAAGGCCGACACCCTGGGCGTGGAGTGGATGAACTACGTGGCTGGGCCGGTGCTGGACATCCTGGCTAAGTACACCCAGCAGGCCCTGGACGAGAGTTACATCCCCTACGAGCCCACCCTGGGGGCCTACATCACCGAGGCCGAAGCCCAGGCCCGGTATCAGAACCTGTTGAACTGGTACCAGGAGAAGGGCCACTTCTGGGTGGGCTGGGGGCCGTTCCAGCTGGGCGCCGTCGACCCGGTGGGTGGCTCGCTGGTGCTGGAGAAGTTCGAGGCCTTCCCGGATCCGTCCGATAAGTGGCTCCGGTTCGGTGAGCCCAAGATCGCCGAGCTGGAGGTCGTCGGTCCGCGGGTGCTGCCCAGGACCGGGGCCGTGATCCCGGTCAAGATCACGTTCCAGGGCTAGCCTTATCCCTCGGACGAGATCCTGTTCGTCAAGTACCTGGTGTTCGACTCCGAGGGCAACCTGGCTTACGTGGGTAAGGCTGAGATGTACGTGGAGGGCGAGTGGGTAGTGAACCTGCCCGCTGAGGTGGTGGAGGGGCTGCCCCCCGACTCCACCCGCCTGGAAGTGGTGGTTGCCTCCAAGGTGGTGGGCATCCCGTCCTTCGTCGACATCACCTTCGTGATCCCTTAACCGGGAACCAAGGGGAGCGCAAAGGGGCGTGGCACGCCACGCCCCTTTTTCTTTGCCTCGCTCCCCCCTTACTCGTGATCGGTAAAAGCGCTAAAATGGAGCTCATGCTTGCGGGAAAGCGCATCGGAATCATCGGCCTGAGGACGATTGGGACCGCTTTGGCCCAGGGGCTCCTGGAGTCTGGCCTTGCCACCCCTGAGCAGCTTTCCGGTTCCACCGCCCACCTCGAGTCCGCCCGGGCCAAAGGCGAGCTGCTCGGCATCCAGGTGCTTACCGACAACCGGGCCCTGGTGAAGGGTGCGGACGTGGTCATCCTGGCAGTGAAGCCCAAAACGGTCCCTAAAGTGCTTTCGGAGATCGGGGAGCTCCTCACGTCGCAGCAGCTCCTGATCTCGGTGGCCGCCGCCACTCCCACTCGCCTGATCGAGGCCCGACTCGCCCAGCCGGTCCCGGTGGTGCGGGCCATGCCCAACACCCCCTGCCGGATCGGGCAGGGGATGACCGCCTTGTGCGCCGGGGCCTACGCCGGCGAAGAGCATCTGGAGCTGGCGCGGGCCATTTTCTCCCCGGTGGGCCGGGTGGCGTTGGTGGAAGACGAGGAGCTAATGGACGCGGTCACTGCCCTATCCGGCTCCGGGCCGGCGTACGCCTACATCATCATCGAGTCCCTGGCCGAGGGCGGGGTGAAGATGGGCCTTCCCCGGAAGTTGGCCACGGAGCTAGCGGCCCAAGCCCTGCTGGGCGGGGCGGCGCTGGTATTGGCCTCGGGGGAGCATCCGGCGCTGCTCAAGGACGACGTCACCACCCCGGCCGGGGTGACCATCGACGGGCTCATAGCGCTGGAGGAAGGGGGCCTTAGGGTGGCGTTGATCAAGGCGGTGATGGCCGCCACCGAGCGGGGCAAGGCCCTGTCGGACGGCCACCTCAGATAAGGGGGCTATCACCACAAGCCCCACAGGGGCTGGGAAAACAGGTTGCAGACATCACGGAGAACATGGGGGCTTCATCTCGTCCAGAACGAAAGCCGCCACGGGGACTTCTGCGGCCGGACCCGGACCAGGTATAGCTCATCCTCTCGAATACATCGTACATCGCACGTACATCGTGCGTACATCGGGGTCAGGTCTTGAATCTTGACATCAAAAGTAAAGACCTCGTACATAGAAGTTGAGGGTGGAAGGGGAGGAAGTTGGTGACTTTCACTCGGCCAGCCGTTTACACTGATCCGGGTGGAGGGGAAGTGAGCGGGCAGGTCGGTAAAGACTGGAACGGCGAAGCGTCAGTTCGGGGGTCAGATGGACCGCCCTCCCACAAGCCCGGACAGCATCCAGGGCGCAGCGTTCCCGCCGCAGCCCGAGTGGACGAGGTGGGGCCAGGGGAGGGCAGCCCACACGAACCCTCCACCACACCAAGGCGATGGAGGTTCCACATGTACTGTATCGGGATCGATGTAGGCAAGCAAGCGTTGGTAACTTACGACGGGGAGAAACTCCGATCCTTCCCCAATACCCAGGATCTCCAGGAATTGGCCACCTTCCTGGAAGGAAAGGACGACGAGGTCACGGTGGTGTTCGAACCCACCAGCACCTACTCCCGGGCCCTAGAGATCTTCTGTCGATCCAAGCGGGTGCGGTGCTGGCGGTTGAACCCCCGGGTCATCCCCCACCTGCGGGAGGTGGTACAGGGGCGATGCAAGACAGATCACACCGATGCCGAACTTCTCTGGCAGTATGGCCAGGACCACGGCCCGGGGGAATTCCTGGAAGAAGACCCCCTGGGCCATGCCCTGAAGGTTTGCCTCTCCTGTTATGCCCAGGCCCAAAAAGCCAGGATTGCCTGCCAGCAATTACGGGAAGCCCTCTTCCATGATCCCGCCACCCCCACTGAAATCCTCGCGGAGTTGGGCCAGGAGATCAGCCGACTGAAAGCCCGGGAAGAGGAAATGCTTGCCCGGGCTCAGGCTTACATCAAGGGAGATGAAGAGGTTG
>JAJOKL010000044.1 GCA_021129895.1 Candidatus Bipolaricaulota bacterium | reverse complement strand
TCCCGCACCTCTTTGTCCTTCCTCAGCCGCATCCCCAGGATGTACCGGATCCCCCGGTCCTCGAGCCCCCGGATCACCTCCCGGCTCACCATCCCCCGGTCGGCGACGAAACACACCTCCCCAAGGGGAAACCGCTCCCGCACCCGGTCCACCACCGCAAGGAGCGCCTTGACATCGGAAAAATCCCCCGGCCGCACCTCACACGAGATGGGCCTCCCATGTAGGTAACCGTGTCGCCAACCGCGGCGTTCGCCGGCCCGGTCTTGGCCACCTCCAGCACCGGCTGGTCGTCCACGCAATTGACGGTGATGTACACCGTGGCCGTGGCGTCACTGGAGTCACAGCCGCTGCAGCAGTCTGAGCAGCTCCCCCCTTGATCGCAGCTACAGCCTTGGTCGCAGCTGCAGCAGCCGTCTGAATCGGAGATGGTGTAGGTGAAAGAATCGTCTCCGCAGTAGTTGGAGTCCGGGGTGTAAGTTACGGTGTTATCATCATTGATGACAGCCGTTCCGTGGCTGGGCTGGGTCACGGAGGACACCTCCAGCGAATCCCCGGTGTCGTTGGCCAAAACGTCGATCGTCACCGAGGTGTCCTCATTGGTGGTGGCGTAGTCATCGTTGGCTACCGGACAAGGATCGCAGGAGCAGGAGATTTCGTAGCAGAATGAGATGTAGCTGATTCCTTTGTAATCGGGCGCCGTCAGATCGAAATCACCTGTGCTTTTGTCGGGGCGGTAATCATACACAATGTGTACTGGGCTTTTACGATAACAACACTAACGGGGATGTTCGATGTCCAGTTGAACGATTTCATCTCATTGCCTTCGTATTGAGCGCCGTAGATCTGGACTGTCAATGTGCCATCGGTGAAAGTGCCTTCCTGAGGAGGATCGATTTTTAACTCGGTCCAACAACCGCTACAGACATCATCACAGCTTACGTTTCCGGTGGTTGACCATAAGGTTGGCTGAACCGATGCACCCCACACCGGAATGGCATAAACTATGAGTAGCGTGAGAATCCAGGTCAGGTTTGGTAGAGCTAGCTCCCGTGTTCGCCTCAACAAGAAGCTAATTCCATCTGAGATTGCTATCTGCACCTTTTGACGAATTCCTCTGATTTCATTATTATGAGGCTGTTTCATGATAAGCCACCTTCCTTAAATAAGGAGTCATTGGAACCGGCTTTGGATTTCCAAGGCCCGCTCAACGGTGTCAGGGTGAACGAGGCCGAGCTCGGCCATGATCTCGCCGATCCTCCGCTCCGAGGCCCCGGAGCGCTGAAGCTCCAGCGCCTTTTCCACCGCTTGCGGAGTCACGGCCCCCAGCTCGATCAAGAGCTCCCCCAACCGCTTCCCCCGCTCGAAGTACTCCTCCAAGATGGAGAGCATCACCGCCGACCGGGATTTGCGCTCCCGCCGCGCCTTCTCATCCACGAGATCGATCAGGTACTTGTCCTCATCGCTAAAGTACATGGTGACCTGCATTGCCTGTCACCCCCCTTTCAAAGTTTCCCAGCCATAAAAGAAGCCGGGCTGCCAGGTACGTCCTGGCAGTCCGGCCATCCTGCTTAACTCAGGATCCGTAGCTTTGCGCCCCCACCTTACGATGGGTTCGCCCTTTTCAGGCCCGTTTCTAGGTGTTCCCACTATATAATCCGGGAAGCGGAATGTCAAGGGGACATTTGTCACCAAGAAAAAATTTTCGCTTTACAAGTGAAAAACAATCCATTGAGCCAGCAAAAGCAAGATTTTTTCGCAGGGTGGTCAGCCCAAAAGAGAACCTGGATCCGCACGGATCCAGGTTGCACGCTTGTCAACGCAGCTTACGAGGTGGGAAAAGCTACGGGGGAAACGGTGGCTTACCCTGATCGCTACGATCTAACCCGTAACACCGTCACCCCAGCCACTAGGGCCTCGCCACCGTAGTCCATCACCGCCCGCAGTTGATAGATGCCGCGGGCAAGCTGAGGGAGGGTGGCCACCACCCGCCGCACCGACCCAGGCAGGATGGGGAACTCCCCCAGCTCCAGCTCCTGCACCACCGCCCCGGTACGGTCGATCACCTCCAGAGTCCCGATCACCCGGTGATGTACGTTCCCGGTGTTCTCGTAGTAGACCACCACTTGGTAGCCTTCCTCCGCGGGGTCGACCTCCAGCTTGGTAACCCTCCCCTGCGAGAGCTCGGTGCCGGCGATGGTGGCGTACACCTTGACCCCGAACCGCTCGATGGCCATCACCGTGGTGCCGGCCTGCTCCATCGGCCGAGGCTCCCCCTGGACGAAGATGATCCCCCAATAGGTGCCGGCCAAGGTCGTCTCCTCCGGGGAGGGGACTGCCATCTCCACCGTCACTTCCGCCGCCTCCTCCGGGCCCAGAGTGAGCTGGGTGAAGGGCAAGGAAAGCCAAGAGGCGAGCGAGCGTTCCACGGTGCCCGGGGGGTAGAACCGGTTGGTTCCGTCGATATCCCGGTCCCAATCGCCCAGATAGACGGTGATGGTCTGAGCCCGCTCGGCGTCGTTGCGCACCAGGAAGGTGAGGGAATAAACCTGCCCCTGTTCCACCACCAGGTCGAACTCGATCTGGGAGATCTGCAGCCCCCAAGCCACAAAACCGACGCCTAAGGCCGCCACGAACAACAACAGCCGCTTCATTTGAACCTCCTTAACGTCCGGTAACCGTGTACAGGATCAAGACCTGATATTGGCCTGGGACATCGTTCAGGTCAAGATCGTAGCGATAACCCATGAGCAGGGTCACCTCTCCAGGGCCCTTGCCTTCAGCCACCTGGCCATCCCCGGCCCGCTCCGGGGACCCTTGATAGGTCAACAGGCCCGGGCCGCTCCCTGTGATCACCCACCAGTGGAAGTCCGCCAGGCCGTCTCCCTCCGCGGGGTAGTCCGGCGGGGGGGTCCAAGATAGACTGGCCTGAAGCTCCCAATCCGCGCAATTGGTGATGATCACGATGGGATTGTCGGTCACATCCTCTAGATACCCCAAGGTCAAGAAGACCTCGGCGCTGGCTACCCCCAGGTTCACCTCAGGATGCACCTGCAGTGCCAGCCAGCAGCCGGCCACGACCCAGGATACGTTGGCCCTGTCTTGGGTTCCCTCCTGCGCCAGGGCAGGCTCCAACAGAAGCGATGCCAACAGCACCATCACCGCGATTCTTCCTGGTCTTCTCATGGCGTCGTCACCGTGTACTCCAATATCGCCCCGTACTCGCCGGGGATGTCCCGCTCGTCGACCTGGTATCGATAGTCGATGAGATATCGCTGCCACCCGGGGCCAGATAGAACCCCCAGCTCGATCGGCCCCTCCCCGAGGGAAAGGTAAGCCCCCCCGTCCACCCGCAACGCCAAGTCCTGCCAGACGGCCTCGGCTCCCCCGGAGAAATCGGGTGGGAAGGCTGCTGAGACCGCCCGCACCGACAAGCTCACCATCTGGGTAAGGTTGGTCAATACCAACACCGGGTTTTCCAGCGCTTCCAAGGCCCCGAAGCCCGCCTCCGGGTCGTAAATACCCGGCCCGATGGTGCCCAGATACACCGGCTCATGCACCAGAAGCACCGTTAGCCCCTCCAAGCTCCAGGTGACCATGATCTCCCACTCTGCTCGGTAGAGCTCCCGCAGGGGGGAGGGAAGTTCCGGGTATTCCACCCGAAACCGGAGCCTGACCCCGTAGGCGCCAGGGGGGTCGGCCATGGTAGCCTCATATCGAAACCGGAACTCCCCACGCCACTCCCTGAGCCCGGAAGGGAGGGTGGCAAGATGCACCCATTCCCCCACCGCAGGGAAGGGAGCGTACTCCTCTTGCGCCCCTCCCCGCCACAGGAAGGCCTCCGGCCGCACCGGGCCGATCAGGGAGACCAGCTGCACATACACCTCGCCCAGGAGGTCGTCACAAAAACCCCTTCGTTCCAGTTTGATCGTCATGGGTTCGGACTCCAGGTGTACCAGCACGTCCCCTCCCCCCAATAGTTCCCCGGAGATGGACTCCGCTCCCAACACCCCCATGTCCACCGGGGTGGTAAAAGTGACCCTGGTGCGGGGACACTCCGTTCCCGGCGGGGGAAACTCCAAGGTCACTTCCTCTCCCCAGGCCCCCCAGGTGGCAAGCACCGCCAACACTGCACAGAAGAACCAGCCCCTCATGGCGCGGTAGCCGTGTACAGCAAGGTGACCGAGTACTGCCCGGGAACATCATAGATGTCCACCCGGTACCGGTAGTCCAGGAGCAACTCCGCTGTCGCCGGCCCGTCCGCTTGCCATACGGTCACCTCCCCGGTGCCCAGCGGGCGATACGGGGTGCCAGAAATGCGCCAGTCCAAGTCCGCCAAAAATTCATCGGGCACCACCCCGGGGAACTCGGGCGGGACTTGCCAGCCCACCGCTTGCAGGGTCAGGGTGCATCCTTGGGGGTAGTTACAGGCCACCACGATGGGGTTCCCCGTGGCCTCCAGCGGCCGGAAGGTCTGGGTATCGGGGTCGAAATACTCCTGGGTCACCACCCCCAGAAACAGATCCTCATGCACCTCCAGCACGATCCAACCGATCGCCCCCCAGGAGAGGGTGACCGTCTTCCCCAACTGTTCAGCCCCCCAGGAGAGGGAAGCCCATCCGAGCACGACCGCCAGCAACAGCAACGAGCGAATCCTCATACCCCCTCCTTGTGTCCCCACAACCCCTCCATGATCCTCCCCCAGAGCTGGAACAGGCGGTCCAATGCCCGAGCCAGCCGGATGCGGGCCTGCCAGGGGAACGGGCTGGGACGTCGGTCCCGGATCAGCTCCGGGTGGAACTCCGGCTGTAGATCCCCTGGGCGCCTGTCCGCCGCCAGGGACGAGTAGAGGAAGGCCTCCCGGGCCTTGAACGCTTCTTTGAGCCCCTGTTCGGTGAGGTTAAGCCGGGCCCCCAACTCCTCTAAGGTGGGAGGTCGGTCCAGCTCCCGGGTCAGCTCGGCCAACGCCCGGTCGAGCTGGGCGCTCAGGAGCCGCAGCCACCGCGGCGGCCGGGGGGGTGGAAACCGGTCCCTGATCCGCGCTCGGATCTCGCCCCGCATCAGGTTGCGGGCAAACTCGGGGAAGGGCAGCCCCCGCGCGAGTTCCGGATGGTAGACCGCGGAGATCAGCCCCAGATGCGCCGCCCGCCGCAGTTCCTCCTCCTCTAGGCCACAGCCGGCGAACTCCGCCACCACCTCCTCTGCCAGCGGTTCTACCAGGGCGAGGAGCTCGGCCCGCAGCCCGGGGTCATCCCGGCGCACCAGCTCCTCGGCCAGCTCCTGTATCCGGTTCATCGGCCGGGGCTAGAAGCTGAGCTCGAACCCGATCGTCACCGAAATCAAGCCGGTGAAGTCAAACAGGGTACGGGAGTAGAGGCGGATCCCAGAGAATTCGATGGAGATGTCGATCTCCTGCGACGAGAACCCCATCCAATCGAAGGAGGTGATGGAGCGCAGGCTCACCGGGTCGATGGTGAATCCCAGGATGAAGTCCGCCCGGTCGAAGGCGAACATGGAGCTCAGCCACACCCGGGCTCCGATCTCGATGATCGGCTCCTGCCAGGTATATGAGGCGTAGAACTGGGCCCAGGAAAATCCAAGTTCGTCGAACACGAAAATGGACTCGGTGCGCAGGCAATCGGTGGCGAACCCCAGGTGCAGTAGCCCCTCCTCGAACCACCAGCCGGCCACGGCGGTGAGGTCGGTGGCCGGGTCATCATCGATCAGGTGGTAGAGCCCTTCTACCCCGAACCCGGTGAGGCTCTGGACGAAGAACCCGGAGTCGAAAGCCAGTCCCAAGTCGAGCACGATGCCCACCGTGTAACTCGGGGTCTGGCAGGGCGGGGCCAGGTTCTCCACCAGGAACAACGTCCCCAGGTCGAAGGGACAGCACCCACCCCGCACCTCGAACCAGTACTTGGAAAAACAGGGATCGAACCGCATGCCGGTGGTGAGGGTCGCCCCGTCTAGCTCGACCCCCATCTTGAAGTGCTTCGCCTCCAGCCCATCCAGGGAGAGCACCGTCCGGCTCTCCACGCTGGCCCCGGCGAACGAGAGGCCCAGGGTGATGGTGGTCTCCACCTCCAAGGTGGCCGGTGGGGTGGGAATGAAAGCGAACTCCATCCCCAGCACCCCGGAGAACGTGCAATCCGCCTCTTGGGGGATCCCGAGCAGGGACAACCCCGCCACTACGATCGCGAACACAAAGGCCTTCCTCATGTCTACCTCCTCACCAGGGAGGATAGGGGGTGGAGCCCGATGAGCAGGGGAGATAAGGTGGGCGGCCCGGCCGCTTTTGTCCAGGCCGCCCCGGACTGTTGTCTAAACTAGGGGGGCCAATGCCTCCTCCAGGGTGGGACGCCCGATCTCCTGGAGTTCGTACCGCACCCGGGTGGAAGGGCGGGGGAGCTCCAGCAGGCGCCTGAGGTCGATGGGGGTGGCGATGACGATGGCATCACAGGGCACCTTGGCGATGGTGGCCGCCAGCTCCTGGATCTGTCGCTCCCCGTAACCCATGGCCGGGAGCACCGGTCCCAGGTGCGGATACTTCTCGTAAGTATCCACGATGGAGCCCACCGCGTAGGGGCGGGGGTCCACGAGCTGGGCCCCCAGCTTCCTGGCCGCCACCGCGCCGGCCCCGAACGGCATCTCACCGTGGGTCACCGTGGGGCCGTCTTCGATCACCAACACCCGCTTTCTGGCGATGACCGCGGGCGCTTCCACGCTGATGGGGGAGGCGGCCTCGATGACCGTGGCCTGAGGGTTGAGCTCGGCGATGGAAGCCCGTAGCCGCTCCGTCTCCGCGACGGATGCAGAATCCACCTTGTTCATCACCACCACATCCGCCTGGCGGATGTTCACCGAGCCCGGCCAGTAGGTGTTCTCGTGTCCGGCCCGCAAGGGATCCGCCACCACGATGTGCAGGTCGGGGCGATAGAACGGGAGGTCGTTGTTTCCCCCGTCCCACAGGATGATGTCCGCTTCCTTCTCCGCTTCCCTGAGGATGGCGCCGTAATCCACCCCGGCGAACACCACGTTGCCCCGGTCGATATGTGGCTCGTACTCCTCCCGCTCCTCGATGGTGCAGCCCGCGCGGTCCAGGTCCTGGTAGGAGGCAAACCGCTGCACCGCCTGGGCGACCAGGTTTCCGTAGGGCATGGGGTGGCGGATGACCGCCACCTTCTTGCCGTGGGCCTTGAGGATCTCCGCCACCCGGCGGGTGGTCTGAGATTTGCCGCAGCCGGTGCGCACGGCGCATACCGCCACCACCGGCTTCTGCGAGGAGAGCTGGGTGGAGGCGGGCCCCAGGAGCCAGAAGTCGGCCCCGGCGGCGACGGCGGTGGCCGCCCGCTCCATCACGTGCTGGTGCGAGACGTCGGAGTAGGCGAACACGACCACCTCCACCCCGTGATCCCTAACCAGCTGGGGGAGGTTTTCCTCTGGCTCGATGGGGATCCCCTCCGGATAGAGGGGGCCGGCCAGCTCTGGGGGATAGCGGCGGCCTTCGATCCCTGGGATCTGGGTGGCGGTGAAGGCCACCACCTGGTAGGCCTCGTTGTTGCGGAAAAATACGTTGAAATTATGAAAATCTCTACCAGCAGCTCCCATGATGACGACCTTGGTCCTACGCATGTGATCACCTCGCGCGTTTTATGGATTGGGTGGGCTTCGTGACTCCATTATAGCTAGCCCATAGGGGGATCGCGAATCGGCACATCCCGCCGGTCTCGCCCGGGGGTTCCTGCGCCCATAGAGCCCGGCCCGGTTCCATGCCCCGGGTCAAAGGGGCTTTTGGACCCAGCTCTTTCATTCACCACCAAGACGCCAAGACTCAAAGGGAAATTCCGGAATTGGAAACTTGAATCCCTTCGCGCCTTTGTGTCTTGGTGGTAGAAAACCACAGAGACCACCGTGAGCACAGAGTTTTTCATCACAAAGACCCCAAGACTCAAAGGGGAATTTCACAATTAGGAACCTGGTTTTCTTCGTGCCTTCGTTTCTTGGTGGTGGCGAAAATCTCCGTGACCTCTGTGTCCTCGCAGTTCTTTCTCACTGGGGTTGGGCGCAAGGCGATAGACGCGGGGAGCCTGGCTTTCCGGGGCAGGCTCCAGAGTGATCCTGAGGAACACGGGGGATTCACCGGGTGGATCCGTGGGGAACGGCAGGGCGTGAACCCGGGCTCACAACGCCGGGCACACAGGTTGTGCCTGGGGCTCACCGACCCAGGCAGTATGCTATGATTGACCCATGACCATCGCCACCGGGCTTACGCTCCTACGGGGTGTGCTCATCGGGCCCACGGTGGCCGCGGTGTTGGCCGGCCGGAACTGGCTGGCGTTGGCCCTGTTCGCCCTGGCCGTGGTCACCGACGCCGTGGACGGCATGGTGGCCCGCAGCCGCAACGAAGTGACCACCTTGGGAGGGCTGCTGGACCCGGTGATGGACAAGCTCCTTTACATCGGGATCTTCTCCGCCCTGGCCGCCACGGGGCGCCTCCACGTTTTGGGGCCGGTCCTCTACGCCATCCCCCAACTGGGATTGGGGATAGGGACTCTGGCGCTATGGCAAAGGCGCGGGAAACTGGTGGCACATTGGCCGGGGAAGGCAGCGGCTGCATTGACAGCGCTGGCAGCGGTGAGCCTGCTCCTCACCCCCTGGGGGCAGGGTCCGTTTTGGGCGGCGGTGGCGGCGAATTTCCTGGCCGCCCTTTATTACCTGCGGCGGCAAACCAGCTAGCCAGCTCCGGCGGCGGTGGGGCCTTGAACTCCATCCACTCGCCGGTCCCCGGGTGGCGGAACCCCAGGCGGAACGAGTGGAGCAGCAGGCGCTCCCCGGGTTTCCCGTAGATGGGGTCTCCCACCACCGGATGCCCGATGGCCGCCAGATGCACCCGGATCTGGTGGGTGCGACCGGTGTGGGGGAGCACCAGAAGCAGGCTCCTTCCCTCCCTCCTCACCAGCACGGTGAACTCGGTGCGGGCGTCCTTCCCCTCCCTTGACACCCGCATCCGCCAGGGGGCGCGGGGATGCCGGCCCAACCTCCCCCGGATCTCCCCCCGGTCCGGCTCCACCTCCCCCTCCACCAGGGCCAGGTATTCCTTCTTCACCTGCCGGCGGCGGAACTGGTCCACCAGGGCCTGGTAGGCGGCCTGGCTCTTGGCGAGCACCATGGCCCCCGAGGTGCCGGCATCGAGCCGATGCACCACCCCCGGCCGGACCGGCTCGCCCCCCGCCAGCCTCCGTCCCTGGGCCAGGGCGGCTACCACGGTGGGCACCTGTCGGCCGATCCCAGGGGCGTGCACGGGGAGACCGGCGGGCTTGTCTATCACCACCACCTCCTCATCCTCATACAGGATGGGGACCTGCGGGGGAGGGGGCGCCTCCGGGGCGGGCTCCACTTCCACCCGCTGGCCGGGACGAGCCCGGGCCGCCGGACGAGCGGGCCGGCCATCCACTTTGACCCTCCCTGCCTCAAATAGCCCCCGCACCACCGTGCGGGGAAGGCCCAGCCGCCTGGCCACCACCTGGTCCAACCGCAGGTCCGTCTCGGCCTCTTCTACGCGGAATACCTGACGCTCCCTGTTAGCCGCCATCCAGGGGAGTATAAGAGCTACGGGAAAAGATGCCTGGGGAGATCTCTCAAAGCCAACCAGGCGCCCGGCAGGGCCCGGAGCTCTAACGCTCCTTCCTCTCAACCAGGGCGGCCAGCACCCGGGCGGGGGTGAACGGAGCCCGACACAGCCTCACCCCTACTGCGTCGTAGATGGCGTTTGCGATGGCGGGCAGGGGCCCGTTTATCCCCACCTCAGCGATGGACTTTGCCCCCAACGGGCCGGTGGGCTCCTGGGAGTCCACCAGCACCACTTCTATGTCGGGCACGTCCAGTGCCGAGGGGATCTTGTAGTCGAACAGGTTAGCGTTGACACACCGGCCTTTGGGGAAAAACAGAAGCTCCTCGGTGAGGGCGTGGCCAATCCCTTGGACCACCGCCCCCTCCAGCTGGCCCTCGGCGAGCCTGGGGTGGATAGGTACCCCGCAGTCGGCCGCGGCCACAAATCTCTCCACCCGCACCAGGCCGGTCTCGGTGTCCACCGCCACCTCGCAGAAGAAGGCAGCAAACGGCGGCGGGGACTCCGGCGGAACGAACGAGGCGGAGGCGATGATGTGCTGCTGGTCCACCACGTAGGTGGCCCGGTGGCCCACCTCGGACAGGGTCACGGACTTCCCGGTCGCCTTGCTCACCACCCGCCCCTCGGAGAGCTCCAGGTCCTGGGCGGGCTCCTCCAGCATTCCAGCGGCCACCTCCAGGATCTTCTCGTGTACCTCCTGGGCCGCCTTTACCACCGCCATCCCCGACACGTAGGTGGTGCTGGAGGCATAGGCCCCGGTGTCGAACGGGGTGAAGTCGGTGTCGGAGGAATAGACGGAGATCCGCTCCACCGGCACCCCCAGGATCTCGGCGGCGAGCTGGGCCAGAATGGTATCAGAACCCGTGCCGATGTCGGTGGCCCCCACCAGCAGGCGGAACGAGCCATTCTCGTTCATCATGATGGTGGCGGCGGCCATGTCGATCCCGGTGATCCCCGAGCCCTGCATGGAGCAGGCCATCCCCACCCCATAGGCCCACCGGCCCTTCCGGCGTTTCTCCCCCCGCTTTTCCGCCCACCCGATCTTCTCGGCGCCCACCCGGAGGCACTCCTCCAGGGCGCAGGACCTGACGATCTGGGGCTTTCCCTCCCGGCCCTCGCCGATCTTCTCGAAGATGGGGGAGGTCTCCCCGGTGCGGATGTGGTTTTTCAAGCGAAGCTCGACGGGGTCCATACCCAGCCTTTCGGCCAGCATGTCCATGGCCACCTCCAGGGCGAAGTAGCCCTGGGTGGCCCCGTACCCCCGGTAGGCCCCGGCCACCGGCAGGTTTGTGTACACCGCCTGGCCGTGGAACCACAGGTGCGGCGCCTTGTTGTAGAGGGGCAAGGTCTTGGAACCGGTGTTGGAGAGCACGGTTAGGGAGTGGGCTCCATAGGCCCCGGTGTTGGAAAGCGCCTCCATCTCGATGGCGTGAAGCCGCCCGTCCGCCTTCGCCCCCAGCTTCACCCGCACCCGCATGGGGTGGCGGGTGCGGCTTGAGGTGAACACCTCGGCCCGGTCCAGGGCCATCCGCACCGGCCGGCCGGTCCGTAGGGCCAGCGCCGCCGCCACCGGCTCCAGGATCACCTCCTGCTTGGAGCCGAACCCCCCGCCGATCCTGGGCTTCACCACCCGGATCCGCTCCAGAGGCAGGCCCACCACCCGGGCCACGATCCGCCGCACGTGGAACGGTACCTGGGTGGAGGTGCGCAGCACCAGCCGCCCGTCCTCGTCGAAGTAGGCGATCACGCAGTGGGGCTCCAGGGCGGTGTGCTGGGAGTAGGGGATCTCGCAAGTGGCCTCCACGATCACGTCGGATTCTGAAAAGCCTTTCTCGATATCCCCCACCGGGATGTCCACCGCCGCCGCGACGTTATGTTGGGCGTCGTGGATGCCCTCGGCGTCCTCTTCGTCGTGGATCACCGGGGCGCCTTCGGCCAGCGCTTCCTCCGGCGACAGCACGGCCGGGAGCACCTTGTACTCCACCTCGATCAGCCTGAGGGCCTCCTCGGCCGCCGCTTCGGTCTCCGCGGCCACCGCCGCCACCCGGTCTCCCACGAACCTCACCTTGCGGTCGAACAGGAAGTTGTCGTAGGGGGAGGGCTCGGGCCAGCCCTGGCCGGCGGTGGTATAGGGGATCCTCTCCACGTTTCCGTGATGGAGGATGCAGGCCACCCCCGGCACGGCCTCGGCCCGGGAGGTGTCGATCCCGATGATCTCAGCGTGGGCATGGGGGGAGCGCAGTATCTTTCCAATGAGCGCCCCGGGCACATCCATGTCCAGGGTGAACTTGGGCCGGCCGGCGGCCAGGGCCAGGCCGTCCACCTTGCGCACATTCACCCCCACCGCCTTCCCCTTTAGCGCCATCTCCCCTCCCTCTTCCAACGGGCGGCGAGGAGCACGGCGTCCACGATCTTCACGTAACCGGTGCAGCGGCACAGGTTCCCGGACAGCCACGCCCGCACCCCCTCCGGAGTGGGGGCATCGTTCCGCTGGAGGAGCTCATAGGCCACCAGGATCATCCCCGGGGTGCAGAAGCCACACTGCACGGCCCCTGCCTCCACGAACGCCTCCTGCAGGGGATGGGGATCGTCCACGTCCCCCAGCCCCTCCACGGTGGTGACCTGCTTCCCCCGCACCTGGGCGGCGAAGGTGGTACAGGAACGCACCGCCCGGCCGTTCACCAGCACAGTGCACACCCCACAGTCGCCGGTGTCGCAGCCGGACTTCACCGACTTCATCCCCAGCCGCCGGAGGAGCGAAAGGAGCGACTCCCCCGACTCCATCTCTTCGTAGCGCGTCTCTCCGTTGAGCTCAAAGTAAATCTTCATCACCGTGGTCTCGTTACCCATCACCTGTCACGGCCTTTTCCGCTGCCTGAGCCAGGGTCCGGGCCACCAGTGTTCCGGCCACGGCCCGCCGCCAGTCCCCACTCGCCCGGCGGTCAGTCCTTACCTCGGCCTTGCCCCTCACCTCATCCCGCACCCACGCCCACAGGACCTCATCCGGACTCTTTCCCACCAGGGCCTCCTCCAGCCAGGCCAGGCGCCGGCCCCGATGCGGGGTGGCGCCCAGGGCCACCTGGGCCCAGGCGATCTTCCCCTCCTCGATCCCCAGACCGCAGGCGCAGTTGAGGAGGGCCACGTCGTAAGCAGAGCGGGTGAGTCGCTCGAAGGCAAAGCCTCCGTCCCACGGGGGAAGGTAGATCTCGGTGAGCACCGCCTGGCGGAAGATCTTTCGGAAAGGCTTCCGCCACAGCTCCTCCACTGGGGCCTTGTGTTCCCCGGACTCGTCCGTCCAGCGGGCCTCCGCTCCCAGCGCCACGAGAACAGTGGGGATATCGGCCCAGGGGTGGGCGGACACCACCGCCCCGCCCAGGGTGGCCTGGTTCCGCAGGGGCAGGGCCGCCACCCGGTGCAGCACCTCCGGCAAAAAGCCGTTCAGGTAGCGGCGAGCAGCGGGGCTCTCCAGGAGCTCGGTGAGGGTGGTGGTGGCTCCGATCCTGAGCCCCCCGCCCTCCTCCCGCACGTAAGACAGGCCCAGCCCGGTGATGTCGATCAGGCCCTCCAGGTCACTTCTGGGGGAGCGGGCCAGGTCCAGGCCCCCGGCCAAGAGCGCCCCCCGCCCGGCGTAAGCGGAGAGTAGGGACAGGGCTTCCTCCACGTCGCGAGCGTAGTGGAACCGCTTGATCCCCTGTAGACGCATGCTGGCGCACTATATCACAGCCCAGCCTGTAAGACAACTTGACAGCCTGATCCCTCCAGCCTATAATATCGTCAACATGGCCGGTACAAACGGGGAAAACCTCGCCCACACGCCCGCCACGACCCCGCCCATGCTGCTCATGCAGGACATCGTCAAATCCTTCCCCGGAGTGCTCGCCAACGACCACGTCACCTTCGAGGTCCGGGCCGGGGAAGTTCACGCCCTGCTGGGTGAACACGGGGCCGGGAAGACCACCCTGATGAACATCCTGTACGGCCTCTGTCGCCCGGACTCCGGCCGCATCTTCATCCGGGGAAAGGAAGCCCACATCCGCTCCCCCAGGGACGCCATCGCCCTCGGCATCGGCATGGTCCACCAACACTTCAAGCTGGTCTACCCCCACACCGTGGCTGAGAACGTGGCCCTGGGCCTCGCCGGCACCCCGTTCTTCGGCCCGGCCCGGGTGGTGGAGCGTGGCCTTACCGAGCTGTCCCAGCGCTATAACCTGCCGGTGGACCCCAAGGCCAAGGTGTGGCAGCTCTCGGCCGGGGAACAGCAGCGGGTGGAGATCCTGAAGGCTCTGTACCGGGGAGCCGAGATCCTCATCCTGGATGAGCCCACCAGCGTCCTCACCCCGCAGGAAACCTTGGAGCTGTTTAAGGTGCTGGAGCGCATGAAGGAGGAAGGCCATGCCGTCATCTTCATCACCCACAAGCTGCAAGAGGTAATGGAGGTGGCGGACCGGGTAACGGTGATGCGGCAAGGCAAGGTGGTGGGTACCCTGCCCGTATCCGAGACCGACAAGGCTTCCCTGGCCCGGATGATGGTCGGCCGGGAGGTGGTATTTCGCATCGCCAAAGGGGAATGCCGCCCTGGGGAGGAATCCCTGATCGTGGAAGATCTCCACGCCCTGAACGACCGGGCCCTGCCCGCCCTGCGGGGGGTCTCGCTCACCGTGTGTCGGGGGGAGATCCTGGGCATCGCCGGGGTGGCCGGAAACGGCCAGCGGGAACTGGTGGAGGTACTCACCGGGCTCAGGCGGGCCCAACGGGGGAAGGTGTGGATCTTGGGCCAAGAGCTCCCCAACCGGTCCCCCCGCCGGATCGCCGAGGCCGGCGTTGCCCATATCCCGGAGGAGCGAATTCGCATGGGGATTGTCCCCGGGATGAGTGTGGAGGATAACCTGATTCTGAAAAAGCATCACCGGCCGCCGTTCTGCCGGGGGCCGTTCCTGCAACTGCGTGAGGTACGCCGTTTCGCCCAGCGGGGTGTCGAGGAATACAAGATCATGACCCCATCCCCCAGGACCTCGGCCAAACTCTTGTCAGGGGGCAACATCCAGAAGCTGATTCTCGCCCGGGAGCTCTCCGGCGAGCCGGGGCTGGTGATCGCTGCCCACCCCACTTACGGCCTAGATGTGGGGGCCACAGAGCTCATCCGGCAACTCCTCATCCGGCAGCGGGACGCCGGGGTGGGGGTACTGCTGGTGTCGGAGGACCTGGAGGAGATCATAACCCTATCGGACAGGATCGCGGTCATTTTCGGTGGGGAGATCATGGGGGTGGTGCCGGCCGCCGTGGCCACCCGAGAGGAGATCGGGCTGATGATGGCGGGTGAGCGGAGGAGGGTGCCGAACCCATGAAGCGGGTGGGGCCGTTTTTGCTGGAGCGGAGGCTCGTTCCGTCGCCGCTGGTGGTGCTTGGGGTGTCGCTGTTGGCGATCCTAGCTGCCATGGGGGCGATGGCCATCATCTTCTTTGCCTACGGGGTGGATCCCCTCCGGGCCTACGTCATGATCGCCAGAGGAACTCTGGGGAGCAGGTTTGGGGTGATGCAAATGCTGCGCCGCGCCATCCCGCTCCTCCTGTGTGGGGTCGGGTTGGTGCTGGCATTCCGGTCCAAGTTCTGGAACATCGGGGCCGAGGGCCAGCTCCTGGCCGGAGCGGTGGCGGCAAGCGGAGTGGCCTTGTTCTCCGGCCTCCCCGACCCACTGCTCCTGCCGACCATGTTCGGGGCGGGTTTCCTGGCCGGGGCGGTATGGGGGATGATCCCCGCCCTGCTCAAGGTCAAGCTTCAGGTGAACGATGTGATCTCCACCCTGATGATGAACTACATCATGATCTACATCGTGGCGTGGCTCATCCACGGCCCCTGGAAGGGCCCCACCATGCGGGGATTCGCCTACACCGACACCTTCCCCCGGGCCGCGTGGTTGCCCTTGATCCCGCGGAGCATGGTGCACTGGCCCACATTGGTTATAGGGGTCGCGGCGGCCCTGTTGATGACCTTGCTTCTCTCCCGCACCCGACTGGGTTACGAGCTGCGGGTGGCCGGGGAGTCTCCGGACGCTGCCCGTTACGCAGGGATCGATTTCCTCAAGGTGAGCTTGGTGGTGATGCTCCTTTCGGGGGGGCTGGCCGGCCTGGCCGGGGTGGGGGAGGTGGCAGGGATCCACCACAAGCTGTTGGGCCCGCTTCATATCTCGTCAGGCTATGGGTACACCGCCATCATCGTGGCTTGGCTGGCCCGGGGAAGCCCCCTGGCGGCCATCATCACCTCCCTCCTGTTCGGGTTCATCTTCGCCGCCGGGGACGTGATCAGGGTCACCCTACAGATACCGTTCCAAGTGGTGGGGGTATTCAGTGGCCTCGTTCTGTCCTTCTTGATCGGAATAGAACTGCTCATGTACTGGCGGGTGCGGCTTCTGCCCAAGGGGGAAAGATGAACTGGGAAAGTTGGGTCATAAGCACCTTGAACAGAGCACTTGCCCACGGAACGCCTCTCCTGTGGGGCACCCTGGGGGAGATCTACGCCGAGCGCGCCGGGGTGGTGAACCTGGGGGTGGAGGGGATGATGATCTTGGGGGCGGTCTCCGCCTTCACCGCGGCCCAGTTCACTGGAAACCCCTGGCTGGGCATCCTGACAGGGGGGGTGGTGGGGGGGATGGCAGCCCTGGTCCACGCCCTGTTCACCGTGACCCTACGGGCCAACCAATACGTGTCCGGCCTCGCCCTGACCATCTTCGGCCTGGGACTGTCCGGGCTTCTGGGAGCCCGCTGGGTGGGCGTACCTTTGGACAACCCCTTGCCCAAGCTCACCGTGCCCGGGTTGGCGCAGATCCCGGTATTGGGCCCTGCCCTGTTCCAAAGGCAGTCCTACCTCACCTACATCGGCATATTTTTGGCGGTGGTCCTATGGCTCGTGCTCTACAAGTCCCGGTGGGGGATTTCCATCCGCTCGGTGGGGGAGTCCCCTGCCACTGCAGATGCGTTGGGGGTAAACGTGTTTCTGGTCCGCTATCTGTGCGTGGCCTTCGGGGGGGTATTGGCCGGGGTGGCGGGCGGGTTTCTGTCCGTGGAATATCGACCGGCCTGGACAGAGGGAATGACCGCTGGGATGGGCTGGGTGGTGATTGCTCTAACCATCTTCGCCGCTTGGAATCCCTTGCGGGCGGTGGGCGGAGTACTCTTGTTCTCCGGGCTTTATCACCTGGCGTATCGTCTACAAGGATGGTTTCCCCCTGAGTTCCTCAAGCTCATGCCCTACGCGTTCGCTATACTGGTGTTGGCCATAGCCGGGCTAAGAGGGGCCAGGCAACTCGCCCCCGGGGCACTGGGGATCCCTTATACCCGGGGAGAGAAGTGAAAGGGGGTGAGAGCTGGGGGCAGGAAGAGTCCAAGTCTGAAATCCCTAAGGCAGTAAATTAAAAGGAGGGTTAAATGAAAAAGGTGATTCTGGCGGTAGCGCTGTTGCTGGTGGCCGGTACCTTGGTGGCTGCCGAG
>JAJOKL010000001.1:6780-17344 GCA_021129895.1 Candidatus Bipolaricaulota bacterium | reverse complement strand
CGGTGGGATGGGGAACACCCGGGCCCGGTAGGTGTCCCGGCCCACGTACTCCAGTAGGGCCGGGTCCTGATGGCGCCGCAGGTAATCGAGGTAGAGCTCCCGGGCCTGGTCAGCGGGGAGCACCTCCCCCTCCACCGGCCGTCCACCCACAGGGTAAAGCCCTGCACCACCGCCCCGGGCGGGAGGGGAAACAGGTAGGTCCCCTCCACCGGGAAGGGATGGTCGTTGCGGAACTCCTGGTCCACGTGGGTGATGACCACCCCACCTTCGATCCGGACCGTGACGTGGTGGTAGACGATGGACAGCCAGGTTGGCGGCCCGGGCGGCTCCCCCGGCGGCGGGATGGGGACGATGATCCCGTCGGAAAGGGCGACCAGCCCCCCGAGGAGGAGCAACACGCATGCCAGCAAAGCTACACGGGAAGACCTCATGGCTCTCACTCCCTGCAGATCTACACCGGAGGCGGAGCCCCAGTTACGCGTCCTGGGAGATGCCGATCCGGAGCCGTTCTGCGATCCCGGGGAGGTCCAGCCCCCGTTTCCCCGGGAGGAGGGAATGCAGCGAGCCGCCCCCGTCTCCGGGGAAGCGGGGCACCACGTGCAGGTGCAGGTGAGGGATGGCCTGGCCTGCGGCCCGGCCGTCGTTTACCACCAGGTTGACCCCGGCTGCTCCCAGGGCCGCCGCGGCAGCTTGGGCCACCTTCCGCGCCGCCGAAAGGAGCGCCCCCGAAAGCTCGTCGGGAAGATCGGAAAGCCGCTCCAGGTGAACTTTCGGGATCACCAGTGTGTGCCCGGGGTTCAAGGGGTGGATGTCCAGGAAGGCAATTACCCGGTCGTCCTCGTATACCACATCCGCCGGGAGCTTCCCGGCGGCGATGCGGCAGAAGACGCAGCTCATCTCACGAAGCGGGCGAACCGGCGCTTGCCGAGCTTCACCACCAGGGGGGGCTCGAACGGGATCCTGGCCTTGACGTCGGTGACGCGCCGGCCGTTCACCTGCACCCCGCCCTGGGCCACCAGCCGCCGGGCCTCGGAGCGGGAGGACACAAGACCCGTGGCGAACACCAAATCCACGATCCCCACCGTGCCCTCCGGGGAAAGGAGCCCTAGAGGAACCTGCACCTCCGGCACCTCCTCGGGAAGTTCCCTCTCCTCGAACACCCGCTCGAAGTGGGCCTTGCCCCGGGCCGCCCCCTCTTCCCCGTGGAATTGGCGCACGATCTCCCAGGCCAGCCGCTTCTTCGCCTCCTTGGGATGGAGCCCTTTCACTTCCTCCCAGGGGATGTCGGTGAGAAGGGAAAAATACTGGGGCATGGGCTCGTCGGGAAGGGACATTATTTTGCCGAACTGCTCCTCCGGTGGTTCTGCCAGGCCGATGTAGTTACCCCGGGACTGGGACATGGCGTGCACCCCATCGGTCCCGATGAGCAGGGGCATGGTGAGGATCACCTGGGGCTCTTGGCCGTACTCCCGCTGGATGTCCCGGCCGATGAGGAGGTTGAACCGCTGGTCCGAGCCCCCCAGCTCCACGTCCGCCCGGATGGCCACCGAGTCGTAGGCCTGGGCCAAAGGGTAGAGGAACTCCATGATGGTGATGGGGACGCCCTCCTTGAACCGGCGGGCAAAGTCGTCCCGCTCCAGCATCCTGGCCACGGTGTACTTGGAGGAGAGGACGATCACGTCCTCGAAGGAGAGTCTCCCCAGCCACTCGGAGTTGTAGCGCACCTCGGTCCTCTCGGGGTCCAGGATGAGGAAGGCCTGCTCCCGGTAGGAGGCCATGTTGCGCTCGATCTCCTCGGGGGACATGGGCTCCCGGGTCTTCGCCTTTCCGGAAGGATCTCCGATGCGGCGGGTGAAGTCCCCCACCACCAGCACCGCGGTGTGCCCCAGGTCCTGGAACTGTCGGAGCTTCCCCAGCACCACTGCGTGGCCCAGTGTCAGGTGGGGGGCGGAGGGGTCGATCCCCAGCTTCACCCGGAGGGGCCTTTTCTGTTTGAGGGCCCGCTCGAGCTTCGCCGCCAGCTCCTCCCGGGGGAGCAGGGTCTCGGCGTTCCGCTCGATCAGGGAAAGCTGTCGCTCTACTTCCCGCTTTACGTCCATAGCCTTACAGCACCACCGCCGAGGCCACTCGGTCCCCCTCGTTCACCCGGATCAGCCGCACCCCCCGGGCGTAGCGGGAGAATGTGCTCACCTCTCCGGCGGGAAACCGGATCACCTTGCCTGCAGCGGTGGACAGGACCACCTCGTCCTCGGCCCCCACCAGCAGGGCGGCCACCACCTCCCCGGTGTGCCCGTCCAGCTTGATCCCAATCACGCCCTTGCCGCCCCGCCGCTGGCGGGGAAGGTCGGAAAGCTCCACTCGTTTTCCGTAGCCCAGGGAGGTCACCAAAAGCAGTCGGCGCTCCTCCTCCGGGGGGATGGTGACCATGCTCACCACCCGGTCCCCCGGGTTGAGCCGGATCCCGATTACCCCCTTGGAGGGCCGGCGGGTGATCCGCACCTGGCTTTCTGCGAACCGGATGATCTGCCCCCCGGCGGTGGCCAAAAGCACGTCCCCGTCCCCGGTGCTCTGAAGCACCTCCACCAGCCGATCCTCCGGCGGGGCCGAGTGGGCCAGGATCCCCTTGGTGTGGGCGTTGGCGTAGTCGGACAGGGCGTTTTTGTTCACGATCCCCTGCCGGGTGGCGATGAGCAGGCACCCGGAGGAGTAATCCTCCACTGGCAGCACCGCCCGCACCTCCTCGTCCGGCTCCATCTCCAGGAAGTGCCGGAGGTTTTTTCCTACGGAGTCCCGGCCGGCCAGGGGGAGTCGGGCCGCCGGGAGCTTGAACACCCGCGCCCGGTCGGTGAACACCAGAAGGTCGTGGTGGGTGGTGGCGTAGACCATGGTCCTGAGGCCGTCCCCATCCTTGGTGCGGATGCCGATCACGCCCTTGCCGCCCCGGCCCTGGGCCCGGTAGGCCTCACATTCGGTGGCGTTCACGTACCCCTTGAGGGTCATGCACAGCAGGATGTCCTTACGGGGGACCTCGAAATCGTCCAGCTCCTCCCCCTCATCGGAGGCCACGATGGCGGTGCGCCGCTCGTCCCCGTACTTTTCGGCGATGCTCCGGAGCTCGGCGCGGATGAGGTCGTCCAGCTTACCCGGGTCGGCCAGGATGGCCTCGTACTCGGCGATGTCCCGCTTGAGCTGGGCCAGCTCCTCGTCCACCTTGCGCCTCTCCAGGCAGGTGAGCTGGGACAGGCGCATGCGCATGACCGCATCGGCCTGCTTGTCCGAAAGGCCTATCTCCGCCGAGAGCAGCGCCTTGGCTTCGTCCGGGTCCCCCGAGCCCCGGATGATCTCGATGACCTCGTCCAGGTGAGAGAGGGCCAGCTGAAAGCCCTCCAGGATGTGGGCCCGTTCCTTGGCCACCCGCAGGCGGTGTTCGGTCCGGCGGCGCACCACCCCCCGGCGGAAGGAGAGGAACGCCCGGATGAGCTGGGGCAGGGACAGGGTCCTGGGCCCCCCGTCCATGATCACCAAGAAGTGACAGGAGAAGGTGCGCTCCAGGGGGGTGAGGCGATATAGCTTCCTGAGCATCCGGTGGCCGTCCACCCCGCGCTTGAGCTCCACCACCACCCGCAACCCCTCCCGGTCCGACTCGTCCCGCAGGTCCGAAATGCCTTCCAGGTCCCCGGACTTCACCTTGGCGGCGATGGCCTCCAGGATGGAGGACTTCTTGACCTGGTAGGGGATCTCGCTGATCACGATGCGGCCGTCCTCCACGAACGCCTTGGCCCGCACCTTCAGCTTCCCCTCCCCGGTCTGGTAGGCCTGCCTGATCCCCTCTTTCCCCACGATGATGCCGCCGGTGGGGAAGTCCGGCCCCGGGATGATGGGCAAAAGCTCGTCGGCCGTGGCGTCGGGGTGGTCCATGAGGTAGAGGGTGGCCTGGATCAGCTCCCGCAGGTTGTGGGGCGGGATCTGGGTGGTCATCCCCACCGAGATCCCCCAGGCACCGTTAGCGAGGACGTGCGGGAAGCGGACCGGCAGCACCTCCGGCTCCTGCAGGGAGTCGTCGAAGTTGGGGACGAAGTCGACCGTATCTTCTGTAAGTTCCTCCAAAAACTCCATGGCGATGGGGGCGAGGCGGGCCTCGGTGTAGCGCATGGCCGCCGGCTCGTCCCCGTCGATGGAGCCGAAGTTGCCCTGGCCGTCGATCAGGGGGTAGCGGGTGGAGAAGGGCTGGGCCAGGCCCACCATGGCCTCGTACACGGCCATGTCCCCGTGGGGGTGGAACTTACCCATCACCTCACCCACGATGCGGGCGCACTTCTTGTGGGGGCGGCCCGGGGTGAGGCCCAGCTCGCGCATGCCGTACAGGATGCGGCGCTGGACGGGCTTGAGGCCGTCCCGGACGTCGGGGATGGCCCGGCCGCGGATCACCGAGATGGCATAGTCGATGTACGACTGCTCCATCTCGTCTTCGATGTAGGTGGTCTGAATCCTTTCCATGGTCGCTCCATTCCCCTCGGCCCAAGGGCTTTAAAACGAAAATATCCCGGCTCGAGGGGGCCAAGGGAAAGTCTACGCGATCCCGAGGCCCTGTGCAAGGTTTTTCGTGTTCAAATCAGAGTTTCCTTCGCAGCATAGGTGAACCCTAGTCTCCGGACCCGGCCGGGGAGTGTTTTAGCCCGGTACCGGTGAGCACCACCACCACCCGCTCCCCGGGTTCGATCACCCCCGCCGCGCAGAGGCGTCTCAGGCCGGCCACCGCCACCGCCGAGGTGGGCTCCACGTAGATCCCTTCCCGGACAGGAAGCTCCCGCCAGGCCGCCTCGATCTCCTCCTCCGCCACCGCCAACGCCACCCCCTTAACTTCCCGGAGGGTGGCCAAGATCTCCCGGCCGCGCGGGGGAAGGGGGATGCAAACCCCTTCAGCCACGGTCTTCCCGGGGCAGACCGGCTCCGGGGCGGCCAGCCCCTGCTCCCACGCTCGGACGATGGGAGCACAGGCCTCCGCCTGGACGGCGTGAACCCGGGGCACGTTTGAAATCAGGCCCAAATCCGCAAGCTCTAAGAACCCCCGTACCAGCCCCAGGAACAACCCCCCGCCTCCCACCGGCACCAGCACGTGATCCGGAGGCTCCCCGGACAGCTCCTCGGCGAGCTCGTAGGCCACCGTGCGTAGGCCTACCTCGAAGTAGGGGGACTCGTTGTGGGAAGCGTAGAGGAGATCAGTGCTGTTTTGGCAGGCCTCCTTCGCCGCAGCCGTGGCTTGAGGGCGGGGCCCCGGGACCGTCACCAGCTCCGCCCCGTAGGCCTGGATCTGGGCGAGTTTTTTAGTGGAGGCATGGGTGGGGACGAACAGCACCGCCGCCAGCCCGGCCCGGGCGGCGTACGCGGCCAGTGCCGCCCCGGCGTTCCCGGAGGAGTCGTCCGCCACCCGCCGCGCCCCAAAGGCTGCCAGCACCGATACCAACACGCTTGCCCCCCGGTCCTTGAACGAGCCGGTGGGGTTCGCCCCCTCCAGCTTGAAGTGAAGTCGCGCCCCGAGCTGAGGGCCCAGTCGGGAGGAGGGGATGAGTGGGGTCCCTCCCTCCCCCAGAGAGACCGGGGCCACGGAGGGGAGGAACGGCCGATACCGCCACACCCCGCGCCCCGCAAGCCCCCGCCAGCTCACTGTGGAGGGGGGCAGCTCGTACCGGAGGGGCACTTGGCAGCGGGGGCAGGGCTCGGGCTGGGGCGTGGGCTCCTGGACATGCCGGCAGAACGGGCACACCAGCCGGCCCCTCATCCGCCCTCCCACAAACGCTTGAACGCCAGGGCATCCTGGGCCATGTACACGTTGTTGAACAGCACATAGGCCCGGGTGTCCCGCCGCTTCAGCTCCTCTTTCAGCCAGGCCAGGTCCTCGGGGGTGTAGCGGTAGTAGTACATCCGCGTCCCGGGCGGTGCCCCGTGCAGCCTCAAATACAAGAAATCCCCGGCCTCCGGCCAGCCCTGGAACGGGTCGGTACAGTGGATCAAACCCAGCTCCTCACATAGGGCTGCCACCCGGGCCGGGACCTCCCGCCACTTGCCCCGTGGCTCCCATACCAGCGCCAGTCCTTCCCGATCCACCTCGTGCAAGAAATCCCGCAGCGCCGCCTCGTTCTCCGGCCCGGGGCCGAAGGACGGGGGGCACTGGAGGAGCAGGATCCGCGCCCGGAGGAGGCGGGCGATCGCCACCGTTTCGGCGAAGGCCCGGCGGGCTGCCTCCCCCCGAAATCGGGACTTGTGGGTCACCTCCTGGTTCACCTTGACCGTGAACTCGAAGCCTTCATCCACCTCGTCGGCCAGGGCGCGCCACCGGGCGGCGGTGTCCGGCTTGGGCAGGCGGTAGAAGGTGGAGTTCACCTCCACCACGGGGAAATGGGCAGCATACAGCTGCAGCTTGTGGGAGTAGCTCCGTTTCCAGTCCGGCTCCCCCACCTCCTCCCCCCGCAGGGAGGACCAACCGCAACAACCGATCCGCGCTTCCACCTTTGGATTATATGCCCCCCACAGACGAGAAGGGTTCAGTCGAGGTAGCCCAGGTCCCGCAGCCTTCGCTCCACCTCCCGCTCCTCCTCCAGGGAATAGGGGGCCAGAAACCCTTCGGCGAGCAGCCGGGCCCGCAACACCGCCTCCACGTACTCCTCCACCGAGCCCGCGCCGAGCTCCTTCAGGTGCGTCTCGATCGCGTGGACGATCTCCTCGTCTATCCGGACCGTTCTCCTCTTTTCGTCGCTCATCGCCCATCACCCATCAGTGCGAGGATGAGGTCGCGCACTTCTAGTATGGACATGTCGCTGCGGCCGTCCAGTCCGGGGTGGGCGATGAGGATCCCGTGGGGGGCGTGGTTGGCATCGTCCGGGCCGGTGTCGTTCTCATGGAAGTGGATCCTCCTCCAGCCCACGGTGCCGATGGAGCGCCAGCGGAGGTCGCCGAAGTAGACGATGAGATCGGGGGCGATCCCGTTCACTTCCTGATACAGCTCCTGGGGGCGGAGGGCGCGGGTGCCGATGGGCCGCCCTTCCTCATCCGGGATGGCCACCAAGCGCTGGCTCAGCTCGGTGCGGACCTCCTCGTAACGCTCAGGGGGCACCGTCCCCTGTGGCTCCCGCCCCCTGACGTTCAAAAACACCCGGCCGTAGTAGCCTCCCTCCCCCCAGGCCACCGTCCGCGACCAGTCCACAAGTCCCCGCTCGATGAGCTCCCCCAGGCGGGTGGGCTCCTCCGGGTACTCCTTGAGCACCAGGTACCCTTCCCTGATCAGCCACTCGTTGATCCCGATGCCGCCCTGCATGGGCTGGACCCCATGGTCGGACACCACCAGCACCTGGGTGCCCCCGGGCAGGACGGAGAGGAGTTCCCCTAGCTTGCGATCGAGGAACCGGTAGTAGTCCCGAATGGCATCGCGGAAGGGACTTTCAGGGTCGTGCTTGGGGTGCCCGGGGTCGTGATGGGCCCACAGGCCGTGGTGGATCCGGTCCGGCCCCATGTCCACCATGGCGAAGAAATCCCAGTCCTCTTCCGTAACCAGCTTCCGGGCCAGGGCGAACCGCTGCTCGGTGAGCCGGTGCACCTCCCCAATCAGCCACACCTTGTCCTGGGTACGGAAGTTCCGCACGTCCAGGAGGTACTCCCCCACCCAACCGGCGACCTTCTCCTTGAGGGAGGCCGGATAGGTGAAGGTGGAGTGGGTGTCCGGCGCCAGGAAGCCCGCGACCAGCAGGCCCCGCACCGGCTTGGGGGGATAGGTGCCCGGGATCCCGAGCAGGATGGACTTTATCCCCCGGCGGGCAAGTTCGTCCCACACGGCCGGGGCGCGGAAGCGGGCCGAGGTGGCCACTTGCAGCCGGTGGTAGCTGTAATCGGCCCGGTTACGGAACCCGTATACCCCCAGCTCCCCCGGGTCCTTGCCGGTGAACATGCACATCCAGGCCGGCACGGTGATGGGCGGGTCTACGCTCCTCAGGCGCGCGAAGCTGCCACCCCGGATCAGCTCCCCGAAGGTGGGGAGCTCCGGCAAGAAATTCTCCACCAAGTGAGGATCAGCACAATCCAGCCCGATAACCGCCAGCTTTTTCATCGCTTGCCACGCGTTACGCGTCACCCGTAACCGCTTGCATCAGGATCTGCGCCACCTCCGGGCGGGTGACCTCCGGGGGTGGGAGTACCCCCTCCCGCAGCATGGCCCGGAGCTGCGTCCCGGACAGGCTCACCCGCTCCTGGGGGGGATGCGGACAGGTCTTCTCCGTGGCCATGCCGCCACAGCGCTTGCACCAGAAGGCGGGCTGGAACTTCAGGGCCTGCACCCCCAGGTCTTCCGGGGAGAAGCGGTCGAACATGTCTTGGGCCGCGTACGGGCCGTAGTAACTCCCCACCCCGGCGTGGTCCCGGCCCACGATGAAGTGGGTGGCCCCGAAGTTCTTGCGGCACAGGGCATGGAAGATGGCCTCCCGGGGGCCGGCGTAGCGCATGTTGGCCGGGAAGGCCACGATCAGCACCCGCTCCTTGGGGAGGTAGTTTTCCAGGAGGGTCCGGTAGGTGGAAAGGCGCACCCCGGCCGGGATATCCCCGGCTTTGGTCTCCCCCATCAGGGGGGACAGGATCAGCCCATCCGTCACTTCCAGGGCGCACCGCAGCAGGTACTCATGGGCCCGGTGCAGGGGGTTGCGCGTCTGGAAGGCGGCCACCGTCCTCCAGCCCCGGGCGGCGATGGCGGCCCGGGCCTGTCGGGGGGTGAGGGAGATGTCGGGAAACTCCTGGGGCAGGGGAGCGAATAGCCAGATATCGCCCCCCACCAGGGTGGTGGGCTCCGCGAGAAGGCGGGCCACCCCCGGGTGGTCCTCATCCAGGGTGCTGAACACGTATTCCGCCTCCCAAGCGGGGTCGCGTTGAAACAGTTCCAGCCCCTCGATGATCCCCACCGGGGTCCCGTCCGGGCCCAGCAGGGCGGCCATCCCCCCGGGCCGCAAGTTCACGGCCAGCTCCTCCGGGACCGGGAGCACGATGGGGAGCGGCCACACCGTGGCATCCGGAAGGCGCATCGTCTCCACCACGCTGTGGTAGACCCGCTCCTTCATGAACCCGGTGAGGGGGGAATACACCCCGGTGGCCAAGCAGTGGAGCTCCCGCAGGTAGTAGGGGGAGAGTTTTATGCCGGGGAGGCCTTCGGCTTCCCGGCGCATGGCCTCGGCTTGCTGGGGGGGAAGCACCCTGTCCACCAAAGTGCCGCCATGGGGCGAATTCAGCAAACCGTGACGCGTGACGGGTGACGGGTGACCCGTAGTTTGCGATCCGGGATCTGAAGCTGATGGGGCTGATGCGAGCGGATCACGGATTACGGATGACGGATTACGGTTTGCGGATACCGGTTCACGGGCTGGTATGAGGCCGTGTTCTTCGAGGTAGCGGATGATCTTGGCGCAGGATTCGGCCACCGTCTCCCGGTCGGTGTCACAGATGACCTCGGGGTTCTCCGGCTCCTCGTAGGGGTCGTCGATCCCGGTGAAGTTCTTTATCTCACCGGCCAGGGCTTTTTTGTACAGGCCTTTTGGGTCGCGCTGGATCAGGGTGGCGAGGTCACAGCGGCAGTAGACCTCCACGAACCTGGGGGCGCGGGCCCGGGCAGCCCGGCGGGCGTCCCGATAGGGGGACACGAAAGCACACAGGGTGGCCACCCCGTTGTGGGCGAGAAGCCCGGCCACGAAGGAGACCCGGCGGATGTTCTCGTCCCGGTCCTCCTTGGAGAAGCCCAGGTTCCGGGTGAGGTCCTGGCGGACGATGTCGCCGTCCAGGCGTTGGACGTGGGGGGCGCCCCTTTCCATGAGTTCCTGTTCCACCGCCTTGGCCAGGGTGGTCTTCCCGGAGGCGGGGAGTCCGGTGAACCAGACGACGAAGCCAGTCTGCACGGTGCCCTCCTTTTAGACTCTATTTGTACTCCTTTTAGAGTATAACATCCCTCGGCGGGCGTACAAACCCCGCGGAAATGAGGGCCTCCACCCACCCGTGACGGCCTGTGGTCACCGATTTAAGCGGTTATCCAAACCACACAGGGTTTTCCCTTCTGGATATGGCAGGCGATTTCTCGCGCTCGGCGTGGGGCAAGTCAGAAGGAGAAAGGCTGGCAACAGGAGGGGCGGCTCACCCCTCCGGCGCGAGCCGGGAGATGCCACACAGGATGTGTACCTCGCGGCCGGCCCGCGCCCGCTCCAGGATCTCCGCCGCCCGATCCCAAATCAGATCCCGCTCCCCCTTGGAACGGTACGCCACCCGCATCCTGATCAGGTACTCCCCACCCCGGGTCAGCCGCGCCTCCAGCCGGTATGGGTTCCCCAGCTCGTCCAGCAAAGCCTCGATCCCGGACAGGGCCTGGGCCAACACCTCGGCCAACAGGGGGTCCTCCTCTACTCGCCTCTGCAGCCCCGCCCCGACTATATGCCCTCTCCAGTCATCCATTTTAGGGCTTCACCTTTCCCCCGGGCTCCTGAGCTCCCACCCGAAAACCGAGCAGATACTCTCCACCCTCTCCCTCGGCGTAGGCATTGACAAC
>JAJOKL010000001.1:0-6680 GCA_021129895.1 Candidatus Bipolaricaulota bacterium | reverse complement strand
GCCGGAGCAATTTCCCTCGACCTAGGAAAACGCTTTGCGGATGTTCCGGGGGGTCCACCAAGCTCTCCCCGGGACAGGCCGTGGGATCGGTGGCCGGCCCGCCCGGTGCGGCCGCGTCCAGCTCTTCCACTTGCTCTGCCACCTCCCCCAGCGGAAGCCCCTGCTCGATGAGCCGGGCCAGGGCCCAGGCGAAATAGCTCTCCGGCCGGGATAGCCCGCTGCCTCTAAGACATCCGGGCGGATCCCAACTAGCCGCCATCCAGGCGGACTCATCATAGCGGGAGGCGGAAAACAGAGCGGCGTTCACCGGGCCGGGCAAGGCCGCGGCCAGCTCGTCCAACATCCCTCCGGAACTACACTGGGTGAACACGAACACCGGTCCAGCTGGGACCCCGCCCTCCACCAGCTCAGCCACCCGCGCGGCCAGTTCAGTGTCGTACACCCTGCCCCCATCGGCCAGCAGGAGATAGCTGGTCCGATCCGCAGGTTGGGTCGTAAACTCGGCTCCCACCAGCCTCCAACTCAGCCCAACGGCCACCAGCACCACTAACGAATACCGCCGGAACTTTCGCGACATCTTCACTCCCCCTTTCCCCCGCACAGCTCGTAGAGATCGACCCGACGGTCGGAAAAAAGGTTATTCAGGAAGGTGATATCCTTATCCAAGGCAGCGGCGGGGTCGATCTCCACCGTCACCGCCTCCTCCGCTTCCTCCCCGGAGCTCGCCAGCACCTCCCCGTGGGGGGACACGATCTGGGACTGTCCGGTGAACTTGAGCCTCTCCCCGGCGCGGGATTCCTCCCCGATCCGGTTGGCGGTCACGGTGAACACCCGGTTTTCCAGGGCCCTGACCCGCATGGTGAGTTGGGCCACCCCGGGGAGCACCAGGTTGGCCGGGTGGGCGATGATCTGGGCCCCTTTGAGGGCCAGGGTGCGGGCCGCCTCCGGGAACAGATGGTCGAAGCACACCATCAACCCCACCGGGACCCCTTTCACATTGACCACCCCAAACGGGGTATCACCAGGGGTGAAAAACTCCTTCTCCCGGTAGAACAGGTGTGCCTTGCGGTAGAGGAAAAGGAGGCCTTCCGGCCCCACCAGCGCGGCCGAGTTGTATAGCTTTTCCCCGGCCAGTTCCGCCAGGCCGTAGGCGATATAGCAGCCCCGCTCCTGTGCCCAGGAAGTCAGGGCTTGGGTGGTGGGACCGTCAGGCACCGGCTCCGCCAGCTCCCGGACCTCAGCCCGGGAGACGAACTGGTAGCCGGTGGAAAACAGTTCCGGAAGCACCCACAGGTGTGCCTCCTTTTCACCAAGCAGGGAGAGGACCCGGCCTAGGTTCCCCTCCACTTCGCCGAACCGGGGGCAAAATTGCAGGTAACCGACCCGCATGCCCAACTATAACCGGTTCCCAAGGCAGGGGGCCAGTTAAAATCCCTCTCCAGGTGACCGAAGATGAGACGCCTGGAAGAGGTGATCGAAGGGACGCGGTTGGTGCTTCAGCAGGGGGACATCACCCGGCAGGAGGTGGAGGCCATCGTGAACGCGGCCAACCCGCAGCTCACCCCGGGGGGCGGGGTATCCGGGGCCATCCACCGCGCCGGCGGACCGGAGGTGACCCAAGCCGCTGCCGCCATCCGCAGGCAGCGTGGCCCCCTTCCCACCGGGGAGGCGGTGATCACCCCCGGGGGGAACCTGCCGGCCAAGTGGGTGATCCACACCGTGGGGCCGGTGTGGCGCGGAGGGGGGAAAGGGGAGCCGGAGCTCCTCGCCAAGGCCTATCGCTCCTGCCTTGATCTCGCGGTCTCCAAAGGGATCAAGTCCATCGCCTTCCCCAGCATCTCCACCGGGGTATACGGCTACCCGGTGGAACGGGCGGCCCGGGTGGCCCTGGCCGCCATCCCCGACTTCCTGCGGGAACACCCGGGGGCCCTGGCGGAGGTGCGGATGGTCCTGTTCTCAGCGGAGGACTTCGAGGCCTATCGGCGGGCCTGGGAAGAGCTGAGCGGGTAAACCGGGGGCCTCACCGGCGGGGTTCAAGACTCGAACCGATCGTGGCGGACCAGTTCCTCCAGCCCCACCCGCTCGGATTGGGCCTGATAGGCGGGCACCCCAATGGGGAGCAGGGCGATGACGTGCATCTCCCGCGGCACCCCCAGGAGCCGTTTCACCCGCGCCTCCACGGACCGGCGCCCTCCGCCGGCCTCGTAGATCCCCGCCCAGTAGGTGGCCAGGCCCAGGGAATGAGCCGCCAACGCCATGTTCTGGGCGGCCACCGCCCCCGCCTCCACGAAGTGCTTGGGATCCCGCCAGGGGTCCACCACCACCGCGATCACCAATGGCGCCTCGCCGATCCCCTTGCCGGAGATAGCCACTTTGCCCCGTCGGGCCAGGGCGATCCTGTCCACCAGCTCCGCCTTGAGCTTTTCATCGCGGACCACTGGGCATAGGCCGACAAGGCCGCCTTGGCCCCCTCTCCGGCGGCGATGATGATCTGCTTCTCCGGCACGGTGGTCACATCCCCGGCGGCAAGCAGGCCTGGGACGTCCGTCTGGCACTGGCAGTCCACCACGATCTCCCCCCGCTCGTTCAGCTCTGCCAGGCCGCGAACCAACTCTGAGTTGGGGATGAGGCCGATCTCGATGAACACCCCCTGCACGGGAAGCTCCAGCTGCGTCCCGGAGCCGCGATCCCGTAGTACGATCCCCTCCACCCGCTCCTCGCCCTTGATCTCCACTACCTCGTGGCCGAAGTAGGTGCGCACCTTGTCTCCCGCGGCGGCGACGCGTTCCACCAGTACCGGGTCGGCCCGCCAATCCGGCAGCACGTCCACCACCGCCGTGGTCCCGGAGTTGCCGGCCCCCACCACGATCACGTCCTTTCCCGAAAACAAGGGCGCATCGCACACCGCACAGTAGGACACCCCCCGGCCCACCAGCTCCCGCTCCCCGGGCACCCCCAGGGGGCGGGAGCGCTTGCCGGTGGCCACGATCACCGCCTCCGCCAGGAATCGCTTCCCCCCAGCGGTGGTGAGGACGAACCCCTCTTCCTCCCGCGCCACCCGGAGCACCTCCTCCCCCACCGCCACGTCGATGGGATAACGCTTCACCTGCTCCTCGAACTTGGCTGCCAGCTCCCGGCCGGTCACGTACTGGTAGCCCATGTAGTTCTCGATGTCGGAGGTGAGCAGGGTCTGACCGCCGATGTCCTTGGTCAGGAGGAGCGCGTCCAGGTTTTTGCGGGCGGCGTACACGGCAGCGGTGAGGCCGGCGGGGCCACCGCCCACTATCGCCAGCTGATAGGGATGGTCCTCTCGGAATCCCGGCGTTCGCCCGGGGACCACGAACTCAAGTTCCACTGTTGACCCCCGGGGAGTCGTCCAGGAGGCGCCGCTCCCCCTCTAGCGCCTTGATCCCGGTGACATCCTGGGTCACCTCCAAAGTGCCCAGGTACCGGCCGTCTTCGCCCCACAAGGGGAAGTAACGGATGTAGATGAGGCGGCCGCCCATGTTTATCCAGAACTCGGCCCGATCCCTCTTGCCGGTTCGAAATTCCTCCAGGATCCGGTTGACGATATGGACGCTCTTTTGGGGATGGCAGTTCTGCACCGTGCGGCCGAGCACGGACTTGGAGCGCACGAAGATGCGGTCCCGGCTTTGATTGAAGTAACGAACCCGATCCTGGGCGTCCACGAAGGTGATGTCCACCGGCAGGGTGTTCAGGAGCGCCTCCAGCTCCTCAGGGGTGAACTCCCCCGTCTCCAGAGTGATCCGGTCTGGGGCCTGGCGAGGCGTTCCCTTTTCAGGTCCGCGCGGGGCCGGCGGTGGGGACGGGGTGAAGCAGCAATAACCGATCCCGTCGAACTCCTCCCTGAGGGCAGGCCACTCCCCCTCCGGGATCACGTCCAGGGCGGTGGGGAACAGGATCTTCCCTTCTTTGTGGAAGTGGCCCATCAAGACGTCCGATAGGGCCAGGGCGAACTCCGCCAGCCGGTGTTCGTAGCCGGCCTCCCGGCTCGCAAGTAGCCGCCGGAGCTCCTTTTTCAGGGAGCGGATGTGGTCGTGCTCCATCCACATCACCTGGGGTGGCTCTGTGATCCCGTGCCGCTCCAGGACCGGGAATAGCACGTTCTCCTCCCGCAGGTAGTGGGGCTCGGACTCTTCTATGTGCTTGAGTTGCTGCTCGATCTCCCCGAGCAGCTTCGCGTTCCCGGGCGATCGGCGGAGGCGCTCGGTCGCCTCCCGGAGCCGCTCGGCGTGATCCAACATCCGTCGGTGCTCCTCCATCAGGATGTGGATCGGATGCCAGGGCGGGGCCAGGGGTTCCACCTCCTCCAGGGACTCCCGGAACAGGGCCAGGTGGACGTCGCACAGCTTGGCGATCTCCTCCCGGGAGATCCCCTCCTGCACCAGCTCCTGCTCCAGCTGGGCGATCTCCACCGGGGTCAGGTTGCCTAATTTCTCTTGGAACTCCGCCTTGAGCTCCTCCACGTTCGCACCAGCGTGGGCGCGGCGGATCAGTTCTTTCAGCGCCCGCTTGCGGGCATCACCTATCAGCTCACTCATGTCCTCCCTCCTTTAACTCGGCCACCTGGGCCAGGCTTGTGCGCTCCAGAAAGCCGATCACCTCATCACGAACCCTGTCCCAGAGTGGAGCCAGGGGACATGTTGGTTTTCCCCCACACGGTTCTGGGAAGAAGGGGCAGCCTGTGAACAGCCGCTCCCCCTCCACCGCCCGGATCACCTGGGCCAGGGTGATCTCCTGGGGTGGGCGGGCGAAGGCGATCCCCCCACCCTTCCCCCGGGTAGAGGTGATGATCCTGGCCCGCACCAACGGGGGAATCAGTTTCGCCAAAAACGGCCGGGGCAGGCCGGAGACGGCGGCCAGTGTGCGCACCTGGATGGGGCTTCCGTTCCCCTGGGCGGCCAGGTTCACCAGGGCGATGATCGCGTATTTCGCGGTTTTGCTAAACAATGGCCCCTCCCCTCCTCCTTGTTAACCCCCCGGATTGCGGCAGTGAAACCGGCAGCACAATGGGGTAGCCAGCCCGGACTCCGTCGAGAATTGCCGGGCCTCCCCCCCGCGGGATAGACTCTACCGTCATGCTGATCGAGCGGCTCGAGGAGTACTTCCAGCGCGAGGAACGGGTCCGCGTGCGCGATTACTTCTACGTCACCGAGGTGGCCAAGTGCCCCCGCCAGATCTTCTACTCCGCCAAGGGCTTCCCCCGGCCCCCACTGGACGGCCAGACCGCCAGGAAGCTGGCAGTGGGGGATGCCGCCCACCAAAGGATCGTCCAGGCCCTGTACGGGATGGGCATCGTGGTGGCCGCCGAGGCCCCCATCCCCCCTAACCCCCTGTTCCACGGCCGGGCGGACGTGATCGTGTCCCTGGAGGGCAAGAACTACGTGGTGGAGATAAAGACCGTCCACCCCTACAACTTCGAGCAGATGGTGGCCGCCCCCCGGCGGGACCACTACTTGCAGCTCCAACTGTACCTCCATTACTTCGACATCCCCCAGGGGGTGATCCTGGCCGAGAACAAGGCCAATCAGGAACTGAGGGAGTTCGTGGTGGGGCGGGACGATGAGGAGATCCGCCGGGTGCTGTCCACCTTCGAGCGCCTGCGGCGGATCATCTTCCTGGAGGGGCGGCTGCCTCCTCCCCCGGATAAGTCCGACTGGGAGTACGACCAGTGCCGCTACTGCCCCTATGTGGAGTTCTGCCGGGAGGAATTGGTGGCCCCCCCGGGGGCCAAGGAGGAGAGCGTGCCCGCATACGGGGAGGATCTGCGGCAGTCGGAAGGGGAACCCCCGGGGCTGTTCGATGGCCTCGTCTAGCTGTGCCCGCTAGAATGCGGTAATCAAACCAGGAGGTGATCTGCAGGTGAAGAAGCTAGCGCTGGTAGTGGCGGCTCTGCTGCTGGTGGTCGGGCCAGCCTTGGGCCAAGTGGTGCGGGAGTTCACGGTGGGGGACAAGGCGGTGGGCTGGTTCACCAACCTCACCGGAGGGGCGGTGACCGGCTTCCACCTGGAGTTCGACCAGCCGGTGACCATCCTGTACAAGGTGGAAGTGGGCGGCGTGGTGGAGAACCTGGGGGCGGCAGAGGGGGTCGAGTTCGACTTCGCCGGCGAGCTGGTCTCCTATGGCCTGGTGGAACTTGGCAGCCGGCCGCGGCCAAGGTAGCTCTGTTCCAGTGGCTGGCGGACGGCCACCCGGTGGGCAAGCCCTACTTCTCCACCCTCCCGGCCTTCCTCAAGCTGCTGGTCAGCGGGCTGGTGCGGCTGCGGGAACAGGGGCCTGAGCAGTTCCAGGCGCTGCTTGAGGCCTTCTTCGCCGCCAACCCTGAGCTCCAGGGGACGCTGGCCGAGGCCGGCATCCCGCCCGAGATGCTCATCGCTTCTCTTATGACCGCGCCGCCGGAGGGGATCATGAACCTGCTCCTCACCCTGGTGGAGGGGTTTGGCATCCAGAGCGTGGACCAGTTCATGGCCGCTATGGACCTGACCCCCCTGCTTCAGGCACTGGGCCTCTAGAGCCGGTTGCACAAGGCTCAGAAGCCGTGCAACCGGCTCTAGGGCCTGTTTGCAAATACGGGGCTGATGAGGGAGCCTTTCAGTGCTATGGCTAGAGGAGATCTAACTGACGAACAGTGGGAAAGACTTCGGCCGCTTTTGCCGCCG
>JAJOKL010000150.1 GCA_021129895.1 Candidatus Bipolaricaulota bacterium | reverse complement strand
GAGGGAGGGGGCATGGTTTGCCTGCAAAGTCTTGCTCGCTCGCTTCGCAAGGTCTCACTCACCCCCTGGCGCAATATCTGGGTTGACGGTACCGACCATCCCCCCGGTGGTGGCGTACCAGTAGTACCTCCCTTCCCAGTCCGGCAGGACCCAGGCGACGCTGTCGCTATGGGGCCAGCTCATCGGAACCACGCAATCACGGAGATCGTGCTCCCGCACCAACTGAAATTCCCCACCTGGTTCCGGGACTTGTACCGCTTGAACGGTGTTCCTGGTCGTGGGGATCACTGCCCGATCCTTGTCATCGAGGTAGAAGTACATCCCGGCGCCGATGTACTCCCAGGGCATGACGCCTTGGAGGAGCCAGTAGCTGGGCCGGGGCGGGAGGTCGTAGGAGGCCAGCTCTTCCAGCGTATAGGGGTCCATGAGCTCGAGTTGGAACTTCCTCCCGTTGCTGTACACGGCGACAAGCCGTCCTAAACTGTCGAAGGCGATGGTTCCGTAGCCCCCGAAGCCCTGCGTCCTGGATCGAACACGGGAACTCACCCCCAGCGGGCCGCTGGCCTGGTAGGTGTCGGACATATAGCTATCGCAGTGCATGTTGCTGCTGCCGTTTGGGGCCATGAACGGGTGTTGGGGGATCTCCACGTGGGCGATGGGTTTCGGTGTATACGCCGGGTAGTACTGAATAAGATCCCCGCACTCCGGCGCCGGTTCGGCCCCGGGATGAAACAGGGAGTTCAGGAACGCCCTCACGTATTCCCAGGGGTAAAGGATCCAGTTGGGGATAGGTCTTACATGGGCGTTGTCGGAGGCACCGTGGCTCCAGGGGAAGACGCCGACGAGCAGCACCAATGTGATCACCAACAGAGTTCCACGAACCATAGGTCCTCCTGTTCATCGGGAACGATACCGATTTGTCACCAAATTGCCAACACCTACTGGGGCGGAGAAGAAGGCGCAGTGGATGCCATGCCGGTGGGCGATCCCCAGGGCCAGCTCGGCCCGCTGACGACGTGGGTCCGGTAGTCGTCCAGGGTCGCATGTCGATCTCGTCCCCGGAGAGCTCGCCGCCTGGCTACAACTATAGAACGCCCTGAGGAGGAAGCTCGCCCCCCACCTTGCCCAGCTGCCGGCGGTTGCTGCCCTGGTCGTATATCTCTGCGTAGCCGCCGGGGTGGTAGTAGCGGTCGAGGGTGTGCGCCGGATGAGCCTGCGGAGCTCCCTCCCCGCCGGGCCGTGCGGGCTAGCCGGGGCGGCCAAGGCGGTCCCCTCTCGGGCCCTCGACCAGAGAGAGAGGCCCCGCCGGAATGCGGGGCCTCCTCGACGATTTCGGTGGCGCTTGCCGGATCAGTACTCCGGCGGTGGGGTGGGCATGGACTCCTTCTTCTCCTCCTTGATCTCGGCCACCAGCGCCTCGGTGGTGAGGAGCATCCCGGCGATGGACACCGCGTTCTGCAGGGCGGAGCGGGTGACCTTGGTGGGGTCGATGATCCCGGCCTCGAACATGTCGGTGAACTTCTCCTGCACCACGTCGAAGCCCACCCCGGGCTTCTCCTGCTTCAGCTTCTCCACGATCACCGCGCCCTCAAGACCGGCGTTCTCCGCCAGCTGCCGGGCCGGCTCCTCCAGGGCCCGCCGCAGGAGCTGGACGCCCACCTTCTCGTCGCCCTCCAGCTCCTTCTCCAGCTTCTCCAGGACCTTGGAGGCGTTCAGGAGCGCCACCCCGCCGCCGGGCAGGATACCCTCTTCCACCGCGGCCTTGGTGGCCTCCAGGGCGTCCTCCATGCGGTGCTTCTTCTCCTCCAGCTCGGTCTCGGTAGCGGCCCCCACCTTGATCACCGCCACCCCACCGGCGAGTTTCGCCTTGCGCTCCTCCAGCTTCTCCCGGTCGTAGTCGGAGTCGGTGGTCTTGATCTGCTCGTTGATCTGCTCGATGCGGGCCTTGATGGCGTTGGGGTCGCCCTTGCCGCCGATGATGGTGGTGTCCTCGTGGGTCACCTTCACCTTCTCGGCCCGACCCAGCATGTCCAGGGTGGTGTTCTTGATCTCCATGCCGGCGTCCTCGGCCACCACCACCCCGCCGGTGAGGATGGCGATGTCCTCCAGCATGGCCTTGCGGCGGTCACCGAAGCCCGGGGCCTTGACGGCACACGAGATGAGGGTCCCCTTCAGCTTGTTGAGGACCAACGTGGACAGGGCCTCGCCGGTCACGTCCTTGGCGATCACCAGCAGGGGTTTTCCGGCCTGGGCCACCTTCTCCAGCAAGGGGATCAGCTCCATGGCGTTCTTCAGCTCCCGGTCGGTGATGAGGATGTAGGGGTTCTCCAGAACCACTTCCATCTTCTTGGGGTCGGTGACGAAGTAGGGGGACAGGTACTCGCGGTCGAACCGCATCCCCTCCACCACCTCGTAGTAGGTCTCGATGGTGTCGGAGTCCTCCACGGTGATCACGCCGTCCTCGCCCACTTCCTCCATGGCGTCGGCCACGATGCGGCCGATATCGGGGTCGTTGGCGGAGATGGTGGCTACTTGGGCGGTCTCCTCTTTGGTGGTGAGCTTCTTGGCCATCTTCTTGAGCTCGTCCACCACCGCCTTGGCGCCCTTTTCGATCCCCCGCTTGAGGGCCATGGGGTTGGCGCCGGCGGCCACCATCTTGAACCCCTCCTTGACCAGGGCATGGGCCAGGATGGTGGCGGTGGTGGTGCCGTCACCGGCCACGTCGTTGGTCTTGGAGGCCACCTCCTTGACGAGCTGGGCCCCCATGTTCTCGAACGGGTCCTTGTACTCCTGCTCCTCAGCGATGGTCACCCCGTCGTTCACGATGTCCGGGGAGCCGAACTTCTTCTCGATCCCTACGTTGCGGCCGCGGGGGCCCAGGGTGCCCCGGACCACGCTGGCCAGCCTCTCCACGCCGTCGAGGATCTTGCGCCTCGCCTCCTCGCCGAATATCACCTCTTTGGCCGCCATCGTCACCTCCTCACTCCTCGATCACTGCCAGGATGTCGTTGGATTTCACCAGCAGGTACTGCTCCTCCCCCATGCGGATCTCGGTGCCGGCATAGGCGGAGATCAGGACCTTATCGCCCTCTTTGACGTCGAACTTATCGGCGGTGCCGAGGGCCACCACCTCACCGCGGGTGGCCTTTTCGTCCTTGACGGACTCGGGCAGGACGATGCCGCCCGGGGTGCGGCGTTCCTCCTCCTCGATCTTCTTGACGAGGACGCGATTACCCAGCGGTTTGACCTTCATCGAGCCACCTCCTCCGTGAGTTTTAGCACTCTTACATTTTGGCTGCTAAGCAGCCCAATTTTAGTCCCCACCCCCCAGCCGGTCAAGGGTTGTCCTGGCCTGCCCTCCCGGCTACAGTCCCCCATGCCCTCCGGCAAGGTTCACCTGGCGGTGGAACTGTCCCTGCTGCCCGGTTGGGTGGCCGCCGGGGCGATGGCCGGGCTTCCCCGCCCCACCCTCACTGCCTTCGCCCTGAGCTATACCTGCGCCTCATTGCTCCTCTCGCCGGACCTGGACCTGGTCCGCTCCACCCCGGCCCGCCGCTGGGGCCCGTTGCGGCTCCTGTGGACCCCGTACGCGTGGCTGTTCCGGCACCGGGGCCTGTCCCACTCCCTGCTCCTGGGGCCACTGACCAGGATTTTCTATTTGGGCGTGATCGGGCTACTGGTTTTCCTGCCGCTCCACTTGTGGCTGGGGGTGCCATTTCCACAGCAGCTCCCCACCCGCATCCTGGCCCCCGTGCTGGCCGGGGTATACCTCTCTCACCTACTGCATGTGGGGCTGGACAGCGTTTGCACTTATCTTGCGCGGCGGCTGCCAAACCGCTGAGGGTCACCCGAGTCAGGTGCCCAGCCGCTCCCCGGAGCGGGGGCGGTATCCGTTCAGGAAATCGCGGCCCGACATGCGGCGTTTCCCCTCCGGCTGCACCTCCAGGAGCTCCACCACCCCCTCGCCGCAGGCCACCCGCAGCGCCCCCTTATCCGGGAGGATGGTCCCGGGCGGCAGATCCTGCGGGGTGGAGTCCACCACCCGGCTCCGGTGCAGCTTGACGAGCCGCCCCCGGAAGGAGGTGAAGGCGGCCGGCCAGGGGTTCATGCCCCGCACCCAGTTATGCACCTTTCCGGCCGGCCAGCACCAGTCTGTCCTGCTCTGTTCCTTCTTCAGTCGGGGGGCCAGGGTGCCCTCCACAGGCTGGGGCCGGGGCTGGAGCGTCCCGGCGGCCAACCCGGCCACCGTCTCCACGATGAGCTCCGCCCCCACCTGAGCCAGCCTGGCCTCCAGCTCGCCCCGGGTCTCCTCCGGCCCGATCTCCACCTCCCGCTGCAGGAGGATGGGGCCGGTGTCCATCCCCTCGTCCATGAGGAAGGTGGTGACCCCGGTGACCTCCTCCCCGTTCAGGATGGCCCAGGCCACCGGGGCCGCCCCCCGGTACTTGGGGAGGAGCGAAGCGTGCACGTTCACGCACCCCAATCTGGGGAGCCCCAGCACCTCCCGCTTCAGGAGCTGCCCGTAGGCGGCCACCACCAATAGGTCCAGTTCCAGCCCTCGCAGCTGGTCCAGGACCTCAGGGGAATTGATGGACCGGGGTTGGATCAGGGGGAAGCCAAGCTTCTGAGCCGCCTCTTTCACCGGAGGCGGGGTGGGCTTGAGGCCCCGACCGGCCGGTCGGTCCGGCTGGGTGATCACCAGGACCAGCTGGCCGGTTTCGGCCAGCGCCTGGAGGCAGGGTACCGCGAACGTTCCGGTCCCAGCGAAGGCGACCCGTAGGCTCATCCCCGGGAAGGCACGCCCTCCTTGTCGGCCTCACGCAGGGCCCGGTACTCCCGCAGCACCCGCCGCCGCTCCGCGGCCGCCAGGTGATCGATGTAAAGCACCCCGTCCAGGTGGTCGATCTCGTGGAGGAGGAGCCTGGCCTCCAGCCCCTCCAGGTCGAAGGTGAGCTCCTCCCCGTCTTCGGACAGGGCTCGGACTCGGATCTCCTTGGGCCGGGCCACCTCCGCCTCAACCCCGGGCAGGGACAGGCACCCCTCGGAGTCGGTCTCCAGCTCCGGGGATCGCCTCACCACCTCCGGGTTTATCAGTACCCATTCCCGCTCCCCCAGCCGAGCCAGCACCACCCGCACCAGCGCCCCCACCTGATTGGCGGCCAGGCCCAGGCCCTCCAGTTGGGACAGGGCTTCCCTGAGCCTCTGGGCGGCCTCTTGGGCCGCGGGGCTGCCGGGCTCCACCTCCGCCGCCCGGCGGCGCAATATGGGATCGGGATAAAGTCGGATCAATCCTGCCTCCTTGGCTCCATCGCGTGAGCGCTTATTATAGGTGGATTCGAAAATGCCCGCAACGGAAGACGACCTGGCGAACCGGGTGGAGCTCCTGAGGAAGGTGCTGGGGCTGGAACGGGCCCAGGGCCTGCAGGATCGGGCCGTGGTGGGGGGGCTGGAGGCGTTCGTGGCCCGGCACCTGCCACAGGGGGCCGAGCTGGTACGGGGCTACGCCTCCCTATCCCTGGCGGCCCGAGGGGCGGCCCTGGAAAAACTGGAGGAGCTCCTTAACTCCCTCGATCGGGGACGCCCCCGCCCGGAGGACCTCCTGCGCCCGGTGGAGGAGGCCCCCGGGGTGGGGGCGAAGCGAGCCCCCCTCCTCAAGAAGCTGGGCATAAACACCATCGAGGACCTGCTCACCTACTCCCCCCGCCGGTTGGAGGACCGCACTCGCCGCAAGGCGATCAAGGACCTGGCCGACGGGGAGGCGGTCACGGTGGTGGGCACAGTACGTGCGAAATCCCGGGTCAAGGTGCGCCCCCAGCTGGAGCTCATAAAAGCAGCGGTGGATGACGGCACGGGCCTCCTGTTCGCAGTGTGGTTCAACCAACCCTGGCTGTGGGATGAGCTCCAGCAAGGGGAGAAGTACGCGTTCTTCGGGAAGGTGCAGAGCCGGTACGGGACCCTGCAGATGGACAACCCGGTATGGGAGCCGGCCGGGGCGGGCTTCCACACCGGCCGCTGGGTGCCGATCTATCCGGTGACCGAGGGGCTGACCCAAGCCAGCCTCAGGTGGCTGATCCACAAGGCCCTGCGCCGGTATAGGGAAGTGATCCCGGAGGTGCTGCCCGAGGAGGCGCGCCGGCGGCTGGGCCTCCTCCCCCGGCGGGAGGCCATCCGCCGCATCCACTCCCCCTCCAGTCCGGCCGATTTCGAGCGGGCCCGGCAAGCACTGGCCTTCGAGGAGCTGTTCCTGCTTCAAGTGGGCCTCGCCCTGCGGCGGAAGGAGGAGGCCCACGGCCGGGCCTTGCGCCCTGATCCGGCCCTGCTGGAGCGGTTCCTGGCTGGGCTCCCCTTCTCCTTGACCGCCTCCCAACGCCGGGCCCTGGAGGCGATAGAGGAGGACCTCAGAGCTCCGTATCCCATGCTGCGCCTCCTGCAAGGGGATGTGGGCTCGGGGAAGACGGTGGTGGCGGCGGGGGCGTGTGTGATGACCGCCTCGGCCGGGGCCCAGGCCGCGGTCATGGCCCCCACCGAGATCCTGGCCGAACAGCACTTCCTGGTATTGCAGGAGCTGTTCCGGGGCCTCCCGGTGCGGGTGGAGCTGCTGGTGGGAGGGATCGGGGCCAAGGCCCGAGCCCGGATCCTGGCCGCCCTGGCCGCCGGGGAGGTGGACGTGGTGGTGGGCACCCACGCCCTGATCCAGGAGGACGTGGAGTTCCACGACCTGGCCCTGGCGGTGGTGGACGAGCAGCACCGGTTCGGGGTCATCCAGCGGGCCGCCCTGGAGAGAAAGGGCCGGGGAACCAACATCCTGGTCATGTCCGCCACCCCCATCCCCCGCACCGTGGTGCTCACCCTGTATGGGGAGTTCGCGGTGTCGGTGCTGGAGGAGATGCCGGTTCCCCGGGAGCGGGTGCGCACGGTGTGGGTGGCCGAATCGCGGCGGGAGGAGGTGTACCGGGAGGTAGAGGAGCTCCTGGCCCGGGGGGAGAAGGGCTACGTGGTGTTCCCCCTGGTGGAGGAATCGGAAGAGCTGGACCTGCGGGCGGCCACCCAGGCTTATCAGGAACTCTCCCGCCGGTTTCCCGGGGTGGGGGTGGGCCTGCTGCACGGGCGCATGACCCCGGAGGAGAAGCGGGCGGCCATGGCCGCCTTCCGGGCGGGGGAGATCCGGGTGTTGGTCACCACCACCGTGGTGGAGGTGGGGCTGGACGTGCCGGACGCCTCCTTCCTGGTCATCGAGCACGCCGACCGGTTTGGCCTGGCCCAGCTACATCAGCTGCGGGGGCGGATCGGCCGGGGCGGACAAGAAGCAGTGTGCTACGCCATCGCTGACCCCAAGACCGAGGAGGCGCGCCGGCGGCTTTCCGCCTTTCGCGACCTCGTCGATGGGTTTAAGATCGCCGAGGCGGACCTGCAGATCCGTGGCCCCGGGGACCTGCTGGGGACCGCCCAGCACGGATTTGTGTCGAGACTCCGGGCGGCGAACCTGGTGCGGGACGTGGGGCTATTAGAGCGGGCCAGGAGCGAGGCCAGGCGGCTGGCGGAAAAAGGCGTGCCGGACAGGCTCCGGCGCGAGGTGGAGCGTAGGTTCGGGGAGGAATTGGAGCTTTTGGGGGTGTGAGGATGATCGACGATCGGGTTATGGCCCGGATCGAACAATTGGCGGGGCTAGAGCTATCCCCGGAGGAGCGAGAGGCCCTCAAGGCGGATCTCACTCGCATTTTGGACTATTTTCAAAAGCTCAGCGAGCTGGATACCCAGGGGGTGCCCCCGTTCGAGCCCCTGCCCGGGCAGGTGAACGCCTGGCGGGAGGACGAACCCGCGGAGTCCCTGGCCCAGGGGGAGTCCCTGGCCAACGCCCCGGAACAGGAAGCCGGGTACTTCAAAGTCCCCCGGGTGTTCGGAGAACCCTAATCCGCGAGGGAATTTTCCTGAACGGTGATCCGGGCACTCCATCCACCCCCGGAGCTCCTGGAATCTATGGGGATTCAGGGTGATTGACGGTTAGTTGGAGCACCAATCTATGCGGCTTCAGCGCTTAGACTATCCCCTTCGCCGGTCCAAAGGAAGAGGGACAGTTCAGCCGATGCGGGAACCGAGTTCGCCTCGCAGGGCGGAGAGGAGTGCCCCCGGACGATCGGCGCGGAACACCACGATGGGGAGCCCATGCTCGCAGGCGATCTGCACCGCCGCCGGATCCAGCGCCTTGAGGCCGCGGGACAGGTACTCCCCGTGCGAGAGCTGAGGGATGAGCTCCGCCTCGGGATCGCTGGTCGGATCCGCCGTGTACACCCCGGGCACCTTGGACCCCTTCAGGACCACTTCCGCCCCCAGGGCCAGGGCGCGGATCACCGCTGCGGTGTCCGTGGTCACGAACGGGTTGCCGGTGCCGGCGGCAAGCAGCACCACCCGTCCTTCCTCCAGTGCCTCCCGGGCCCGCCAGGGGTCCACCGCCTCCGCCACCCCCGGACAGGGCAGGGCGGAGAGGAGCAAGTTCGGCACCCCGGCCTCTGAAAGCGCCTCCCTCAGGGCCACCCCGTTGATCAGGGTGGCCAGCATCCCGATGGAGTGGCCGGCCGTCCTGGGGATGTGGGGCAGCGCGGAGCCGCGGGCGATGTTCCCCCCGCCCGTCACCACCGCCAGCTCCACCCCCGCCGCGCGGGTCGCCTTTATCTCTTGAGCGAAAAAGGAAAGGGCCCCGTGATCCAAGGGCCCCTCTTCCCCTCCCAGAAGCTCGCCCGAGAGCTTCAGGACCGCCCTACTCCAACAGAGCTCCTTCACCCCTCTCCCACCTCGAACCGGACGAACCTGCGGATCACCACCGACTCCCCCAGCTTGGCCCCCAGGTCCGCGAGCAAGTCCTCCACCTTGGTCTTCCCCGATGGATCCCGGACGTAGGGCTGCTTCAGGAGGCAGTTCTCCTCGAAGAACTTGTTCAGGCGCCCCTCCACGATCTTCTCCACGATGTGCGGGGGCTTGCCCTCCTTCTCCGCCTGCTTGCGCAGGATCGCCTTTTCCTTTTCCAAAACCTCTTCCGGCACGTCCTCCGGGGACACCCAGCGGGGCTTGGTGGCGGCGATCTGCATGGCCAGGTTCTTCACGAACTCCCGGAAGTCCTCCGAGTTGGCGGCGAAGTCGGTGTTGGTGTTCGCCTCCAGCAGTACCCCCACCTTGCCCGAGTGGTGGACGTAAGCCTCGATCCGCCCCTCCTTGGCCTCCCGGGTCTGGTGGGCCAGGAACTCCTTGCCCTCGGTGCGGAGGATCTGCTTGGCCTTCTCTAGGTCGCCTCCGGCCTTGGCCAGGGCGGCCTTGCAGTCCATTATCCCCACCCCGGTCTCCTCCCGGAGGCGCTTGATCTGCTCCAAGGTGATCTCCACCTAGACCTCCTTGTCCCCTTCCTCGATGAGCTCCTCCAACATCTCCTCGTAGTGCTCCTCCAGCTCGGTCTCATCCAGGGGGATCTCGTCCATGCTGGGGATGGCAGCCTCCGCCTCCTGCTCGGCTTCCTCGGGGGCCTCCGCTGGAGCCGGCGCCTCCTCGGTCTGCAGCCCCTCTCGGCCCTCGATCACCGCGTCGGCGATGCGAGAGGTGATGAGCCGGGTGGCCTTGATGGCGTCGTCGTTCCCCGGGATGGGGTAGTCGATGAAGTCGGGATCGCAGTTGGTGTCACAGATGGCTACGATGGGGATGCCCAGGATGTTGGCCTCCCGCACCGCGTGCACCTCGATGGTGGGGTCCACCACGTACACCACCCCTGGAAGCTTTTCCATCTCCCGCAGGCCGTCCAGGTTGCAGCGTAGTTTGGCAAGCTGTTTTTCCAGCTTGATCCGTTCTTTTAAGGGCAGGCGCTCGAATGCACCCTCCTCCAAGTTACGCTCCAGCTCCAGCATGTACAGCACCCGCCGGCGGATGGTCTCGAAATTGGTGAGGGTCCCTCCCAGCCAGCGGCGGTTCACCCAATGGGCACCACAGCGGCGGGCCTCCTCCTCGATGGTGGCCTGAACCTGTTTTTTTGTGCCCACAAACAGGATATCTTTACCCTGGGCTGCCTGTTCCCGCACGAAGTTGTATGCCCGCTCGAACAGCTCCAAGGTTTTTCCCAGATCGATGATGTGAATCCCCTTACGCTCAGTGTAAATATACCGAGCCATCTTGGGGTTCCATTTGCGGGTCCGGTGGCCAAAGTGGACCCCGCATTCCAAAAGCTCCTTCATCGTCAATATGGCCAAACTTTCTCCTCCTTTCTAGAACGGGTGATCTGGCGCCAAGTATAGCCTGGCCCCCCGTCTTCCACAAAGCGGGGCATTTGTCCTTGGTGGCCCCAGGGGGAAGTGATATGATGCAGCGCCAATGCCGGACGTGCTGGATGAGGGAATCCGACCCATCCCCAAGAACAAGGAGGCCGAGCGGGTCATCCTGGGGGCGATATTGCTGGAGCCCGAAGAGGCTCTGCCCCGGGTGATATCCCGCCTGCGGCCTAAACACTTCTACTTCCGCGCCCACCGGGAGATCTATCAGGCGATCCTGGACCTGTTCCAGAAGAACAAGATCCCGGATGCGGTCACCGTGGCCAACTACCTAGAGGAGCGGGGGAAGTTGGAGGGGGTGGGAGGGAGATCGTACCTGCACGAGCTTCTCACCTCGGTCACCACCCTGGCCGCCTTGGAGCACTACCTGGAGATCGTGGAGACCAAGGCCCTGCGCCGCTGGCTGATCGAAGCCGGGGGCAAGGTGGCGGAACTGGGGTTCCGGGAGGACCTGGAGGTGGAGCAGGCCCTGGACCTGGCGGGGGAGATGGTGTTCCAGCTGGCGGACCTCCAGGCCAGCCAGGACTACCACTTGATAAGCGAATTCATCCACGAACACATGGATTTTTTGGAGGCCCTCCATCGGGAGGACAAGGGTCGCCTCTCGAATACGGTGCTCAGCGGGTTCGACAGGTTCGACGACCTCACGTCTGGGTTTCACCCCGGGGAGCTGGCGGTGATCGCTGGCCGCCCGGGCACGGGGAAGACCTCCTTGGTGCTCACCATCGCCCGGGACGTGGCCATCAAGCAGGAGAAAACGGTGGCCATCTTCTCCCTGGAGATGACCAAGGAGCAGGTATTGGAGCGGCTGTTGTGCGCCGAGGCCCAGGTAGACCTGCATCGGTTGCGCATGGGGTATCTGCCGCCCTCCAAATGGGGCCAGATCGCCGAGGCCGCCGGCAGGATCCATCAGGCCAAGATCATCGTGGATGACACCCCGGGGGCGTCCATCCTGTCCATCAAGGCCAAGGCGAGACGCATGAAGTTGGAGCACGGACTGGATCTGGTTATCGTGGACTACCTCCAGCTGGTGGAGGCCGGGGTGCGGACCGATATCCGGGAGCAGGAGATCGCCTACATCTCCCGCACCCTCAAGGGGCTGGCCCGGGAGCTGGAGGTGCCGGTGATCGCCTGTTCTCAGCTCAACCGGGCGGTGGAGCGACGGGAGTCCAAGCGGCCGCAGCTTTCGGATCTCAGGGAGTCCGGCGCCATCGAGCAGGATGCCGATCTGGTGGCGTTCATCTACCGCCCGGACTACTACGATGACCCCGCCCTGAGCAGTTCGGTGGCGGAGACGGAGCTCATCATCGCCAAGCAGCGGAACGGCCCTACCGACAAGGTGCGCCTCCTGTTCCATAAGGAGTACGCCACCTTCTATCCCCCTGCTCGGGAGGCGGAAGTCCCCTTCTAGCGGGCCCGGTGGGTGGGAAACAGAATACCAGTCTCGGGTCCCTTGGATGGGGAAAAACGAAAGCTTATGGCCCACGCCGCAACACTCCTCGGCACCAAGCAGAACGGGGAGCCTATTTCCACATCTGGTTCCGTGAATTTGGTTTACAGGACCAGACCCTTGAGGAAAGGCGCAAGTGAAGATGGACACTTTCCCTGGACCATCGCGCAGGAGGGGCGGCGGCCGAAGAAGAGGGCCGGCAAGGCCTGGATCCTTGCGGCTCTTGTCCTTGTGCAACGGGCTCGAGAGCCGGTATAGTTCTGCGAAAGGAGGATGCCTTGATTCCACAAGAACTTAAGTACACCAAAGACCACGAGTGGGTGAAAGAAGAGGACGGAAAAGTGCGGGTAGGGATCACCCACCACGCCCAGAAGGAGCTGGGGGACATCGTGTTCGTGGAGCTCCCCGAGGTGGGGAAGGTGGCGAAAAAGGGGGAGCTTCTGGGCACGGTGGAGTCGGTGAAGGCGGTGGGGGAGGTGTACGCCCCCGTCTCCGGGGAGGTGGTGGAGGCGAACTCCGCGCTGGAGTCCACCCCGGAGCTGGTGAACAAGGACCCCTACGGGGAAGGCTGGATCTTCGTGCTCAAGCTTGCGGACCCGGCGGAGCTCGAGGAGCTATTGGATGCCGCCGGCTACGAGTCGCTGGTTGGGGGACAGGGATGAGCGGATACATTCCCCACACGCCCCCGGACATCCGGGCGATGCTCCAGGAGGTGGGCCTCCGTGATCCGGAGGCCCTTTTTGGTGATATCCCGGAGGAGGTGAGGAGGAGGTACCGCCCGCTTGGCCTCCCTCCTCGGGACGAGGACTGGGTGCGCCGGCACCTCACCGAGCTTTCCGAAAAATCCACCGGGAGAAAGCTGATTCCGTTCTTGGGCGGGGGGATCTACGACCACTTCGTCCCGGCGGTGGTGGACTACGTACTCAGCCAGCCGGAGCTCTACACCGCCTACACCCCCTACCAGGCGGAGGTCTCCCAGGGGACTCTGACCTGGATGTTCGAGTACCAGACCATGGTTTGCGAACTCACCGGGATGGAAGTGGCCAATGCCTCCATGTACGACGGGGCCACCGCCCTGGCGGAGGCGGTGCTCATGGCCCACCGGACCACTGGGGGAAAACAAGTGCTCGTCCCCCAGTACCTCAACCCTCGGGTGAGGGAGGTGCTTGCCACTTACGCCTGGGGGGCGGGGCTGGAGCTGGTGGACCTGCCCTTCGACGAGGAGGGCCGGCTGGTCCTGTCCGAGGTCCCCGAAGGGACCTGCGCCCTCATCGTGCAGCAGCCCAACTTCTTCGGGATCATCGAGGACCTTTCCGGCTTGAAGGAGAGGCTGGGCGAGGCGTTCCTGATCGTCTACGTAAACCCCATCGCCCTGGGGGTGCTGGAGCCTCCCGGGTCATTCGGAGCGGACGTGGTGGTGGGGGAGGGCCAGGTCTTAGGAAATCCTCCCTCCTTCGGGGGCCCGCTCCTCGGAATCTTCGCCACCCGCGAAAAGCACCTCAGGCGGATGCCGGGGCGCATCTCCGGCCAGACCGTGGACGCGGAGGGGAAGATAGGCTACGTGATGGCCCTCCAGACCCGCGAGCAGCACATCCGCCGGGAACGGGCCACCTCCAACATCTGCACCAACTCCGCCCTGTGCGCCCTGGCCGCCACGGTGTACCTGGCCGCCCTGGGCCCCGAGGGCCTCAAGCGGGTGGTCCTGCTCTCCCTGGCCCGGGCCCACCGCCTGGCGGAGGAGATCTCCGCCCTCCCCGGATTCGATCTAGCCCTCACCGGGCCGTTCTTCAACGAGTTCCCGGTGCGCTGCCCGGATCCGGGAGGGGCGGTGAAAAAACTCCGGGAGGCGGGGATCGCCGTCCTACCACCGGAGGAAGTGGAAAAAGCAGGGCTTGCGGGTGCGTTCCTGGTGGCGGTGACCGAGCGGCGCAGCGAGGAAGAACTTTCCCGGTTTGTCTCGGCGCTCAAAGGAGGGACCAGTTGAAGAGCGGGACCATCTACGACCTGGGGGCCCCGGGCCGGAGAGGTGTCTCCCTGCCCCCGCTTTCCGAGCCAGAACAAGAAATCCTCTCCTACATCCCGGAGGGGGTGAGGCGGCGGGAGCCCCCTTGGCTCCCGGAGGTCTCCCAGCCGGAGCTGGTGCGACATTACCTGCGTCTTGCGCGGATGAACTACGGGGTGGACACGGGCTTTTACCCGCTTGGCTCCTGCACCATGAAGTACAACCCGAAAGTGAACGAGGAGCTGGCGCGCCTGCCCGGCTTCTCCGGCCTCCACCCGTTGCTTTCCGAGGAGGAGGTGCAGGGGGCGCTGGAGGTCCTGTGGGAACTTTCCGAGTGCCTGAAGGGTATCGCCGGGATGCCGGGGATCACCTTGCAGCCGGCGGCCGGGGCCCACGGGGAGCTCACCGGGATGCTCCTCTTCAAGCGCTACTTCCAGGAGCGGGGGGAGCTGGAGCGGCGGGTGAAGATCCTGCTCCCCGACTCCGCCCACGGCACCAACCCCGCCTCGGCGGCCATGGTCGGCTTCGAGGTGGTCTCCATCCCCTCCAACGATCGAGGCACGGTGGACGTGGCGGCCCTGGAGGCGGCCCTGGGGGAGGACGTGGCCGGGATCATGCTCACCGTGCCCAACACCCTGGGCATCTTCGAGGAGGAGATCCTAGAGATCACGGAGCTCGTGCACCGGGCCGGGGGCCTCTGCTACTTCGACGGGGCGAACCTGAACGCGTATTTGGGGCGGGCCCGGCCCGGGGACATGGGGGCGGACGTCTTTCACTTTAACTTGCATAAAACCTTCTCCACCCCCCACGGGGGCGGGGGCCCAGGGGCAGGGCCGGGGACCGTCTCGGAGCCGCTCGTGCCTTACCTTCCGGTGCCGCAGGTGGTCAAGGAGGGGGATAAATTCCGGTTGGACTACGATCGGCCCAAGTCCATTGGCCGGGTCCACCCCCATTTCGGCAATTTCCTGGTGTTGGTGCGGGCCCTGGCCTACATCCTCACCCTGGGGGACGAGGGCCTACGGGAGGTGTCCCTGGGGGCGGTGCTGGCCGCCAACTACCTCAAGGAGCGGCTGAAGAAGACCTACAGGCTCCCCTACGACCGGCTCTGCAAACACGAGTTCGTGCTGTCTGGGGATAGTTTTGGGGAGGTGCGCACGTTGGATATCGCCAAGCGGCTCATCGACTACGGCTTCCACCCCCCCACTATCTATTTCCCCCTGATCGTGAAGGAAGCTCTGATGATCGAGCCCACCGAGACCGAACCCAAGGAGATCTTGGACGCCTTCGCCGTCGCCATGGAGGAGATCGCCCGCGAGGCCCGGGAATCTCCGGAACTCCTCAAGGAAGCGCCCCACACCGCCCCGGTGCGGCGCCTGGATGAGGCCCGGGCAGCCAGAAAACCCCTCTTGCGCCTCCCCCGTCCTTGACCCCATTTCCTCCAGGGTGTAGGGTGAGGAAACTAACAACTGAAGGGGGAGGTATGAGGAAGACTGTTGCGCTTTTCAGTTTGGCTTTGATCCGCGGCACCTTAGGACTGGGCCAGCACTTCTATGCTTTCTATTACGACGTTTCCGGGGGGCAGGACCCCTCGGTCAATCCCCTCAACACCATGCCCAGTGACACCGGGTACGTGCTCAAGGTCTATGACGCTTGGGGGAACTTGACGTGGACAAAGGTCGGTATCCTAACCGGCTATGAGGCCGATTACTATGTGCTAAGTGACTACGTGCCTCGCCAGGACAGCTCCTGGGGCGTGGTAACTGTGGAAGCCGATAACCGATTAATAATAGGACTCGAGTACCTGGCAGATGGCACGGTGGTGTCGATAGACACGATCTCTCAGGAGGTACCGATGTTAGACCCAGGAACTCCTTACTGGTTGGGGGCTTACTACACCCAAGCGGGGGACGTCACCACCGGGGTGATACCCATGAACCCTTGGGAGGTGCCGGTTTCGGTTGCCGTTTCCATTTACGGCCCGGTGGGGAACACGCTGTATGAGACGAACGTGGCCCTGGGACCACATGAGTCCGAGTTCATCGATTTGGAAACCGTGGTTGGCAGGGGGGCTCATCTGGGGCCTGGTGGACGTGCAGATGGTGGACCTCCCGGTGGTGCTGGCCTTGGAATACTACGGGGAAGTCCTGGACGTAAAGAACATCACCGAATACTACTTCTAGCGGATAGGCTCGGAACCGAAGGAGGCCGTCCCGGAGGACGGCCTCCTTTTCGGTTGCTTCACCGCTGGGACAACGGTAGGCTCTGCTCATGCTGCGAATCGGGATCCTGGGCGGGGTGAGCGCCGAGTCCACCGCCAGCTATTACCTGACCATCACCCGGGAGTACATCCGCCGGTTCGGGGATGCCGGCTACCCGGAGATCTTCATCTACTCCGTCTCCTTTGCCGAGTACGCCCAGCTCCAACATGCCGGCTGCTGGGACGAGCTGGCGGCTCGGATGGGGGACGCGTTTAAGATCTTGGCCCGGGCCGGGGCGGACTTCGGCCTCATCGCCGCCAATACGCTTCACATCGTGTTCGAGGTGGTGCAGGCCCGCTCCCCCATCCCCCTGCTGAGCATCGTGGACGCCACCGCCCGGGCGGTGGCGGAGGCGGGCCTAACTCAGGTGGGGCTCCTCGGCACCCGGATCACCATGGAGAAGGCATTCTTCCGCCATGGCCTTGCTAGGTTCGGGATCGCGGCGCTGGTCCCGCCTCCGGGGGAGCGGGAGCTGGTGCACCGGGTGATCTACGAGGAGCTGGTTCATGGCAGGGTGCGGGAGGACTCCCGCCGGGAGCTGCTAAAGGTGACAGAGGGGTTGGCGCAGCGAGGGGCTCAGGGGGTGATCCTGGGGTGTACGGAGCTTCCGCTCCTGATCAAACCTGAGGACACGCCTGTTCCCGTTTTCGACACCGCCAGGATCCACGCCCTGGCCGCCTTGGAGGAGTCATTGAAGTAGTTTTACTGATCTTCTCCTCTTGACTTAGCGAGCATCACGCTGTATAGTTTAATAACGTTCCCGGTAACGATACCGGCAACGTTACCGAAAGATGGTCAATGTGACGATGCGGGACGTGGCCCGGGCAGCTGGGGTGTCGGTGAACACCGTCTCCCGGGCCTTGGCCGGAAAGCCCGATGTGAGCCCGGAGACCCGCGCTCGGGTCCTGAAGGTCGCTGAGGAGCTCGGGTACCGACCGAACAAGCTCGCCCGGGGCTTGCGTTCCAATAAGACGCGGACCATCGGGGTCATCGTTACGGACATCGCCAACCCATATTTCGGTGCCTTGGTAAAAGGGGTGCGCGAAGCTGCTTACAGGCACGGTTACAGCATCATCCTGCAGGACACCGATGAGGACTACGCGCGAGAAGGAGAGGCCATCGAGGTGATGCTTGCCGAGCGCGTGGATGGGCTTCTCATCACCCCCGTCCAGACCGGGACGGAGACGATCGAGAAATTGAAGGAGTCTGGGCTTCCGTTCGTGCTCCTGGGGCGGCATTTTGATGACCTAGAGACCGACTACGTGGTCACCGACGACGTACAGGGTGGGTACCTGGCGACCGAACATCTGATCAAGCTTGGGCATACCAGGATCGCGATGATCAACGGTCCGCTGCACATCTCAAGCGCCAAGGAACGGTTGGAACCCAGATATTGCGCCAGGGGGTGAGTAAGACCTTGCGAAGCGAGCGAGCAAGA
>JAJOKL010000126.1 GCA_021129895.1 Candidatus Bipolaricaulota bacterium | reverse complement strand
TCGCCGGTTCCCAACCCTCCAAAAAGCCCCTTTAACCCGGTTCATGGAACCGGGCTGGGCGAGAGCCTGCCCCGCTCTTCTGAGGTTTGCGGGGCAGGCTCTGGTGAAACTTTCCGGTACGGCTTCGGCAGGGGCTAGCGGACTTCGGCGGACGGCATCAGAGGATTTCCCCACATCCGAACGCGGCGGGTAGGGACAGGCCCATTCATCGCGTCCCCTTTCCTCCCTCTATGAGCTCCCTGTAGGTCCGGCGGGCCGACATGGGGCAGAGCTCGCCGCAGAGGGCGCAGGGACCCCCCTCGGGGGCCTGGGCCCTCTCCCGCACGGGCCCCGGATCCAACGCCTCCCGCGCCATTCCCTCCCAGTCCAACCGCCCCCGAGCCCGGGACATCCGCTCGTCCCGGAGCCGGGCACCGGGGAGCACGGCGACATCGGCGATGTGGGCGGCGATGCGGGCGGCTATCACCCCGATCCGGACCTCCTCCTCGGTGGGGACGCCCAGGTGTTCCGCGGGGGTGACGTAACAGAGGAAGTCGGCCCCGGCCCAAGCGGCCAGGGCCCCTCCCACCGCGGCGGCGATGTGGTCGTATCCGGCGGCGATGTCGGTGGGGAGGGGGCCCAACACGTAAAAGGGCGCCCCCCGGCAGATCGATTTCGCCGCCCTCACCTGGGCCTCGATCTCGGGGAGGGGCACATGCCCCGGGCCCTCCACCATCACCTGGACCCCGGCCTCCCGGGCCCGCTCCACCAGCTCCCCGAGCGCGAGGAGCTCGGCCATCTGGAGGGGATCCCCGGCGTCCGCCAGGGACCCGGGCCGGAGCCCGTCCCCCAGACTCAGGACGACGTCGTGGCTCCTGGCGATCTCCAAGAGATCGTCGAACCGAGCGTAGAGGGGGTTTTCCTCCCCGTGCTGGACCATCCAGTCGATGTGCAGCGCCCCGCCCCGGGAGACCACCCCGGTGAGGCGACGGGAACGCTCGAGCAGGGGGAGGACCCTCCGCGTCACCCCACAGTGGACGGTCATGAAATCCACGCCCTCCCGGGCCTGGTCCTCGATGGCCGCGAGGAGCTCATCGGCGGTGTAAGCCACCACCGTCCCCTCGCGCCCCAGGGCCTCCATGGCCACCTGGTAGACGGGCACCGTGCCCAAGGGGAGGGGCACCTCCGCCATGATCCGCCGCCGGATGGCCCGGAGGTCTCCTCCCAGGGAGAGGTCCATGAGGGTATCCGCCCCCGCCCGCCACGCCGCCACCGCCTTCCGGAGCTCGAGGTCGGGATCGGGGGCCTCAGGCGGGGTGCCCACGTTGGCGTTCACCTTGGTGCGCAGCCCCTTCCCTATCCCCACCGGGGCAATCTCCCGGACCCTGTTCTTCAGGATCACCGCCTCGCCCCGGGCGATGCGCTCCCGGAGCTCTCCGGGTGAGACGCCCTCGACCCGGGCCACCGCCTCCATCTCCGGGGTGACGGTCCCCCTCCACGCCGCTTCAAGCTGGGTGGACATCGCAGCCTCCCTTCGCCGCCCGGTGCTCCAGGCTGTAACGGGACAGTTCCTCCAAGACCTCGGGATCCCGCCGCACGAGCTCCTCCACCAAGGGGAGGTAACGGGCCACCCGGACCGCGGCGGCCGAGACCTCCCGGACCTTTCCCTCCAGGACCACGAGGTGGGTCAGGGGAAGCCCGTGTGCTCCGGCGACGTAGATCGCCTCGTTCACCAGGTGGTGGAGGAGGGAACAGTGGGGGGATCCGGCCACCGATAGCACCGCGAGCGACCGCGGCATCGACGATCGGATCATCGAGGAAAGCTTCCCCACCACGTGGGCCTCGTTCTCCGCTTCGGCACAGATGGAGAGGGATACCCTCCCCTGCGAGAGTTCACCGTAAAGTTCCGGCCAGACGGTCCGGACGCATTCCGCGACGACCAAAAGATCGGCTCCCCGCAGGGCGGGATGTTTCACCCAGGTGGAAAGCAACCGCAACGCCTCAGCCATTCCCTCCTCCTCTCTGCAGCCCCTCGTAGATCCTCCTCGCCTTCTCCACCACCTCGTCCGCCGAGCGGCCGAGGATCCTCACCATGGGTTCCTTCCCCACGGCGCCGCGGTCGAAGACGAAGTCCGGCGGGGAATCGCAGCCGGAAAGGGCCGTATGGGCCCCGAAGGCCATGGTCTCCGCCCCCGGGGGCTCCTCGTCCCGGTGGAACTCCGCCCCCCGCAGACCTGCCCCGCAGGCGGCCTCTAAGATCTCCTCGGAGAAACGCACGTTGAGGACGGCCCGCACCTCGGGGAAGCGCTCCCGCACCGCCGCGAGGAACCGGGCCATATGGGAGGAACCCCCGGGGCGCGGCTCCCCGATGCGGATGCCGTCCACGGTGCGGACGATCCGCCCGTCAACCCCCACGGCCTCCTCCGGCCCCAACCCGAAGGGGGTGGTGGCCGCGAGGTTGCTCCCCACCTCGGGGACCAGGGCCCGGAACCAGGGGGACATCCGGGACAGGGCCAGGCGGACCTCCTCCAGGACCGCCGCCATCCCCGCGGCGTGGCGCAGCTCCGCCATGGGCTGGACCGGCCCGGGGCCGCGCCCCAACGGGAGCCCGAACCGGAGGGCCCGGAGGATGAAGGCCTCGGCCCGGGCCACCGCCTCCACCACCGGGTCCCCGTGGGCCAGGCGGGCGCAGATGGCCGCGGAAAGAACGCATCCCGCCCCGTGGTTGTTCCGCGCCGGGATCCGCGGCCGGCGGAACTCGTGGAGCCCCCCCCCGCAGAAGAGGAGGTCCACCACCTCATCCTCCTCCCCGGGGAGGTGTCCTCCCTTGAGGAGCACCGCGGGGCCCAGCTTCCCCAGTGCCCGGGCGGCCTCCCGGGCGTCGTCCAGGTCCCGGATGGGCCTTCCCGCGAGGACCCCGGCCTCGGGCACGTTGGGGGTGATCACCGCCGCCAGGGGGATGAGGGCCTCCCGCAGGCACGCCATTGCCTTTTCCGCAAGGAGCCGGGCGCCGGACTTGGCCACCATCACCGGGTCCACCACCAGGGGGAACCGGTGCTCCGCGGCCTTGCGGGCCACGGCCCCCACGATCCCCTCGTTGGCGAGCATCCCGGTCTTGGCCGCGTCCACCCCGATGTCCTCGACCACCACGTCGATCTGCTCCGCAACGAAATCCGGGGCCAGCTCCCGCACGGCCCTGACCTCGCGGGTGTTCTGGGCGGTGAGGGCGGTGATGGCGCTCATCCCGAAACAGCCCAGGGCCTCGAAGGTCTTGAGGTCGGCCTGGATGCCGGCCCCGCCCCCGGAGTCGCTCCCGGCGATGGTGAGGCACCGCGGCGGCCTCATCGTTCAAGCTCCTTTGCGATGAGCTCCGCCGCCCGGACGCCCGAGCGGAGCATCCCCCCGAAGATGGGGCCCATCCTGGGGGTGCCGAACACCGCCCCCACGGCCATCCCGGCCACAAACAGCCCGGGATAGACCTCGCCCGTCCGCTCCACCACCAGCCGCTCCCCGAGCTCGGCCCACATGGGCCGCTCCCCCGCGAGCCCCCCGGTGGGGGTGTTGAGCCGTACCCGCCCCTTCTCCACCAGCACCCGGGTGAGCTCGGCCCCGTGGCCGGTGGCGTCCACCACCGCCCGGGCCCCCAGGGTCACGGGGTCCACGTGGAGCCCGGCCCGGAGGACCGGGGTCCACTGCACCACCACCCCCCGCACCCGGTCCTCCGCAAGCAGCAGGTCCTCGGCGGTGATGAGGTTGAATACCCTGGCCCCGGCCCGGATGGCCGCCAGGGCCAGGGCGGCCACGCTCTCGATGGCATCGGCCACGAAGTGCTCATCGCCCCTGGGGTTGAGCCTAACCCCGGCCTGGGAGAGGATCTCGGCGGCGGGGGACTGGACCACGATCCGGGGGAACATCGCGCCCCCGCCCCACATCCCCCCTCCCACCGCCAGGTTCCGCTCCAGGACCACCACCCGGTGGCCCCGCTCGGCGAGCTTCCATGCGCAGGTGAGCCCCGCCGGGCCACCTCCCACCACGATCACCTCCGGCCGCAGGGCTCCCCGAAACTCCTCGAAGAACGTGTCCAGGATCAGCTCCGTCACCCTCACGTCATCGATGCGCATCTCCCTCCTTTCCGTGCTCCCAGCCGCGGTCCGGGATCTCCCGCAACCTCTCATCCTCTTTGAGCCACACCCCCCGCTCCTCCACCACCTCCCCGATCTCGATCCACGGCCCGGGGGGGAGGGCGCCCGGCGGGGCGGTGAAGAGGAGCTCGTAGTCCTCCCCGAAGTAGATGGCCCCCCTCGAGATCGTCCGGGGAGAGCGCGGGGAGGAGGGGGATCCCCCCCGCCTCCACCACCAGCCCGGCGCCTGAGGCCCGGGAGAGGAGGTGGAGGGAGTGGGCCAGGGAATCGGAGAGGTCGATCATGGAGGTGGCGGACCCCTCGAGCCTTAGGCCTTCCTCCACGCGGGGCACGAACCGGAAGAGTTCGTTCGCTTCCGCCGGCTTTCCCCGCGAGAAGAGCTCCAACGCCAGATAGGTGCGGCCCAGGGGGCCGGTGAGGTAGATCCGGTCGCCGGGCTGGGCCCCGGAGCGGGGGACGGGACGCTTCGCCTCCCCGAGCCCCGATGAGATGAGGAAGAGCTCGTCGGACACATCCAAGTCCCCCCCCACGAGCTCGGTCCCGGCCGCACGGGCGCAGTCCTCGGAAGGGGATGATGGCGCAGTCATCCCCGGCCTTGGGGATCGCGGCGGCGATCCGCTCGAGAAGCTCCCATTCGGACACGCCCACGCCTCCTTCCGGGGTAACACAGGGGAGAAAGGACGTGGGCAGTGCCGGCGCGAGCTAACCCTCCCTACGCTGGCATTACCCAGGTCAGGTTCCAGGGGTCGGGGCCTCCCCAGGCCCCCTCTCAGCCCCTAGGAAGGAGCTCCCCCGGTTACCTCCAGGGAGATTATACGGGGATCAGCCCCTGACACAATGGATGAGCGGGAAGATGGGCGTGTGATACTCCCTTAACCGCGCCAAGCGGTCGGTTATCCCCGGCGAGCAGGCCCCGATCTCGGCAATCCGAGGGCGGGCCTTCGCGACCCCGACCTGGGGCAGCGGACAAGCCCGTACGAGCACCATGCGTTCACCGATTCCGGCCGCAGCAGTGTTTGTATTTCTTGCCCGAGCCGCAGGGGCAGGGGTCGTTGCGTCCCACCTTCTTTTGGGGTGACGCGGGCGGGGAGACGCGGGATCGGGCTTGAGAACCCTTGGCCTGAGCGGCGGAAGCCGCCGGCCGGGGTACCGAGGGGCGGGCCGCCTGGCCCGGAGCCGCCCCCACCGGCACCGCCTCCGGGGGCGCCGGGGCGCCCCGCACCGATAGCTTGGGCGAGAGCAGGAACGTGAGCGCCTCTTCCTCCGCCCGCAATAGCATCTCCTGGAACAGCCGGTGGGCCTCCCGCTTGAACTCGGTCAGGGGGTCGCGGCCGCCGTAGGCCCGCCAGCCGATCACCTCCTTGAGGTCATCGAGCTCCAACAGGTGCTGGCGCCAGCTTTCGTCCACCACCCGCAGCAGCACCAGCCGGGCCACGATGGGGAAGTGGGGGGCAAGGCGTTCCCGCTGACGCCCTAGCTGCGCCACCAGCGCCTCCCGCACCAGCTCCACCAACCCCTCCCAGCGCTTGGCCTGGGCCAGCTTTTGAGCGCTGGGGGCCGGCTCCGACAGGCGCACCAGGGCCTTGGCCAGCCCCTCCAGGTCCCAGGCCTCCGGCCCCGAGGAGGGCGGGGCGTAGCGTTCGGCCAACACCTCGGCGTACTCGGCGGCCATCTCGGTGAGGTAGCCCATCAGCTCCTCGGAATCCGCCTCCTCCCCCTTCGCGGGGAGCAGGAACCTCTCCCGCAGGGCGTAGATGGCCTCCCGTTGTTTCCCCATCACCTCGTCGTACTCGAGGAGCCTCTTCCTGATCTCGAAGTTGCGCTCCTCCACCCGCTTTTGGGCGCGGCGGATGGCCTTGGTGAGGAGGTCGTGGGTGATGGGCTCCCCCTCCTTCACCCCCAGCCGCTCCATCAGGGAGGCGATCCTCTCCCCCCCGAAGATGCGCAGAAGGTCGTCCTCCAGGGACATGAAGAACTGGGCGGCCCCGGGATCCCCCTGGCGGCCTGCCCGCCCGGCCAGCTGGTCGTCGATGCGGCGTGCCTCGTGGCGCTGGCAGCCGATCACGTGCAGGCCCCCTTGGTAGAGCCGGTCCCGCCACTCCTCGGGCCGGAAGGGGCGGCTCGTCTCCTGACACCATTTCTTGATCTGTGCCAGGCACCGCCTGCCGTAGGGGGAGTCGGGGTCGGCCTTGCGCAGGATCTTGGCCCGTTCCTCGGCCGCCTCCCGCTTGTACTTCTCCAGGAGCTCCCGGTACCGCTCCGGCTCCTCCTCGGGATCCGCCTCCTGGCGGGCACGGAACTCGGGGGCCCCCCCGAGCAGGATGTCGGTACCCCGTCCTGCCATATTGGTGGCGATGGTGATGGCGCCCAAGCGGCCGGCCTGGGCCACGATCTGGGCCTCCCGCTCGTGGTGTTTGGCGTTTAGTACCTGGTGGGGGAGCTTCCTTCTCTTTAAGAGCCGGGATAGCTGCTCGGAGTCTTCGATGGAGGTGGTGCCGATGAGGACCGGGAAGCCCTCCTTGTGCAGCCTCTCCACCTCGTCGGCCACCGCCTCGAACTTGGCCTTCTTGGTGCGGTAGATCACGTCCGGCAGGGCCTGGCGGATCAGGGGCCGGTTGGTGGGGATCTGCACCACGTCCAGCCCGTAGATCTCCTTGAACTCCGCCTCCTCGGTCTTGGCGGTGCCGGTCATTCCGGCCAGGCCCTCATATAGGCGGAAGTAGTGCTGCAGGGTGATGGTGGCCAGGGTCTGGGACTCCCGCTGGATGGAAAGGCCCTCCTTGGCCTCGATGGCCTGGTGCAGCCCCCCCGAATAGCGGCGGTCCGGCATCAGGCGGCCGGTGAACTCGTCCACGATGATCACCCGGCCGTCCTTCACGATGTAGTCCCGGTCGCGTTTGAAGAACACCCGGGCCCTGAGGGCGGTCTCAAGATGGTGCAGGGCCAGGGTGGCCCGGGGGTCGAACATGTTCTCGAACTTCAGGATCTTCTCGGCCTTGGCGATCCCCTGATCGGTGAGGGTGAGGCGCCGGTGCTCCTCGTCCACCTCGAAGTCCTCCCCCTCCCGGAACAGCTTCGCGATCCTGGCGAACTCCTTGAACATGCGGGCCGTCTCTTTCGTGGGGCCGGAGATGATGAGCGGGGTGCGGGCCTCGTCGATGAGGATGTAGTCGATCTCGTCCACGATGGCGAAATCGAGCGGGCCCTGGACCTTCTGGTCCTCGGAGATCACCATGTGGTCCCGCAGGTAGTCGAAGCCGAACTGGGCGTTGGTGCCGTAGACGATGTGGCATCGGTACGCGGCCTTCCGTTCCTCGGGCGGGGTGTCCTCCTGGAGGAGGCCCACCTCGAGGCCCAGGAACTCGTACACCGGGCCCATCCAGTAGCGATCGCGCCGGGCCAAATAATCGTTCACGGTGACGATGTGGACCTTGCCCACCAGGGCGTTGAGGTAGGCGGGCATGGTGGCCACCAGGGTCTTCCCCTCGCCGGTCTTCATCTCGGCGATGCGGCGCTGATGCAGCACGATCCCGCCCAGCACCTGGACGTCGTAGGGGTAGAGGCCGATGGTGCGTCGGGCCGCCTCCCGGACCACGGCGAACGCCTCGGGCAAAAGCTCGTCCAGGGTCTCCCCCTCGGCCAGGCGAGCTTTGAACTCGTCCGTCTTGGCCCGCAGCTCGGCGTCGGACAGGGCCCTGACCGCCTCGGCCCAGGCGTTGACCTCCTCCACCAAGGGCAGGAGTTTTTTGAGCTTCTGCTCGTTGGTCTGGCCGAACACGAAGTCCACGGCCTTCTTGAACGACGGCATAGCGGTTGACTATACGACCGGCCCCAGCTGGCCGCAATGACGGGGGATTGCCCCTGGTTCTGCAAGGGCCCGCACTTGCGTTGCCCTCCATTCCTGTTGACGTCCGGAGATCTAGGTACTGCTCCCAGTTGGGTGTTTGCACCCACTGGGTGAGGGCACCGCGGCGAAGGAGTTTAGGGAAAAAGCCTTCTAAATGCGGAACAACACCCGCTCAGAACGGTAGATGCGTACCGACAGCCACAGCAACGCCGCCCCCAGGGGGATGCTGGACAGGAACGTCCAGCCCAGCTCCGTTGGGGTCAGGGTGCCGGAGAGGGCCGCCCGGATGGCGGCCATCGCCCCGGCCACCGGCACCCCCAACGCCGGCCCCTCGGGCCGACCGGTCCCCAACATGATCGATACCCCCAACAGGATGATCAGCATGTACAGGGGCAGAAGATAGACGCTCGCCTCCTTCTGGGTGCGGGCAAAGCTCCCCACGATCAGCACCGCCGCCGACAGCACCACCGCCAACGGCACCAGCACTGCCAGGATCCAACCCGCCACCCCCAGGGACAGGCTCCCGGCCAAGCTCGCCCCGAACAGGCGGATCCCCACCAGCAGGCCCACCCCCGACACCAGCGTGGAGGCCAGGGCCACGGTGAGGATGGCCAGGAACTTGCCGGCTACGATCTCCTCCCGCGACAGACGGCTGGAGAGCAGGGTGGCGATGGTGCCGCGCTCCTTCTCCCCGGCGGTGATCTCCGCCCCGAACCCCAGCGCCCCGGACAGGATGGACAGGACTAAGAAGTAAGGCAGGAGCTGGGCCAAGAGCAGACGGCCCAGCACCCCGTCACCCCCCACATCCACCACCTGCACACTGAATGGGGGCTCGACTTCTTCTGGTTCTATTCCCATCTCGGCCAGCCGCGCCAGCGTGAGCTCCCGGAAGAACTCCTCCAAGAACGCCCTGGCTTTGGCCACCGCGGCCTGGCCCTCCTGGCTGGCAGCGTCGTAGTACAGGGTGAGGTCGTAGCCCAGCTCGCCACGCTCCGGGACCCGCACCACCCGCAGCACCAGGTCCCCTTGGCCCTGCTGCAGGTCCGCTAGGGCCGCCTGGAGGTCCCCGAAGAAGCTGGGCGCGAGCCCCGCCTGCTCCCGCAGGGCTCGCACCAGCTCCGGGGATTCCCCTTCGATCACCACCAGCACCCGGGGCACCAGCTCCGCCAGCCGGGCCTCCTGGCGGCCGATCAAATCCCCCATGAGGCCGAACAGCAGGGGATAGAACACCACCGGGAACACCAACGTCATGACGACGGTCCGCAGATCGCGGACCGCCTGCAGGAGCTCCTTGCGATAAAGTAGCAAAGCCCCTTTCACTCGCCCTCCCCCACCTCCACGCTGAAGTGCCAGCGAGCGTACTTGTCCCCGGGCTGGACGTTGTCCTCGAACACCAAGACCTCTAGGTCATAGGTACCGATGGTCCAGGGGAGGGTCAGGGAGAGGATGCCCTCCCCCACGTCGGGTTGGGGCACCAGCTCCGCCAGCCGGGCCTCCTGGCGGCCGATCAAATCCCCCATGAGGCCGAACAGCAGGGGATAGAACACCACCGGGAACACCAACGTCATGACGACGGTCCGCAGATCGCGGACCGCCTGCAGGAGCTCCTTGCGATAAAGTAGCAAAGCCCCTTTCACTCGCCCTCCCCCACCTCCACGCTGAAGTGCCAGCGAGCGTACTTGTCCCCGGGCTGGACGTTGTCCTCGAACACCAAGACCTCTAGGTCATAGGTACCGATGGTCCAGGGGAGGGTCAGGGAGAGGATGCCCTCCCCCACGTCGGGTTGGGCGGCGTCCTGTTCGGTGGCCCGGAGGGCCAGCATCAGCTCGGCCGCGGGCCCGGAGTAGAGCACCAGGGGGAGGGAGGCCGTCTGCACCTCCCCCCCGGTCCCGTTCAGCCGGAAGCTGAGCACCCAGTCGGAGCCCACCCCCCGGTTTTCCAGCAGCTCCGCCTGGGTGAGGGTGACCCGGAAGGTCACCAGCGGCTCGGCGGTCTGGGCTTCGGTCTGCTGCTCGGGCTCACTCGGCGCCGGGGCCTCGGGCTGGGGCTGCTCCGGCGCCGCCCCCTCAAAAGGGCTCTCACCACCTTCCTCGGCGGCCGCCTCGGTGGTGGGGGCAGAGTTGTCGATCCAGATCACCACCGACTGCACCGCCTCCCGGTTGCCGTAGCGGTCGATGGCGTAGTACTCCACCTTGTGCGGCCCCTCCGGCCCGGGGATGGTGAACGCCCCGGCATAGCCCCGCCACTCCCCTTCGTCGATGCGGTAGAAGATGTTGGCCGCCCCGGATTCGTCCTCGGACACCAACGCGAACGGGGTGCGGGAGGTGGCCCACAGCCGGCCGTCGTCCGCGTAGTAGTGAGGATCGCCGGCCAGGATGCGGGTCACCGGTGGATGGATGTCCAGGTACAGGGTGAGCGCGCGCTGGGGTTCGCGGTTGCCCAGCTTGTCCACCGCGTAGTACTCCATGCGCACCACCGCCGCCTCCGGGAGGGGGAACGGCTCGGTGTAGACCTGCCACTCCCCTCCGTCCAGGCGGTAGTAGATCTTGTCCACCCCCACCCCCACGTCGGTGGCGGTGAGCCGGACCAGGCTGCCCGCTGCCAGGGCCACGATCCCCCGCTCCCCCACCGCGGACAGGTCCACGGTGCGCAGGGGGGCTGCCTCCGGCGGCAGCTCCACCGGCGGCTCCATCAGGGGGTAGAAGTCCGGCACCACCTCGTAGCGGGAATCGCCGATCCCGTCCCCGTCGAAGTCCTGGCCCCGGTAGTCGGACCAGTAGTTCCCCTGCCCCTGGTAATGCCAGCGGTTGTGGCGCCCCTCGTCGCTGGCCGGCAGGCCACAGGAGATGATGGAGTTCCCGTAGATCAGGTTCCCGTCCGAGCCGGTACTGAGCACGATCCCCCGATCACAGTAACCGATGGCGTTGCCGGTGACGGTGATGTTGCTGGAGGCGAGGAGGTGGATGCCCACCTTGCCCCCGTACACGCTGCAGCCCTCGATGCGGCCGTTCTCCACCGCCGACAGGAAGATCCCGGCCCCCTGGGGATAGCGGACCACGCAGTTGCGGATCACGAAGTAGGCGGTGGTGTGGTCGATGTAGATGCCGTAATCGTAACTGCAGGCATCGATCACCCAGCCTTCGATGATGTATGGGTCATCGGCGGTACCCGAGCCCCCGATGACCCCGTTCTCCCAGGTGAAGTCCTCGTCGCCGAAGATGTAGATGGGCTCGTGGGGGGCCCAGCCCTGGGCCGACGCCAGCGCCGTTCCCAGGCTCAACACAAACAACAGGATCCATTTCCTTGCCATACGCCCCTCCTTTCGAATCTCTTCCGGGATGGTAACATCCCGCCTCAGCCCCTCAAGGGGACACCGTTCGCCCCGCCAGGGGACAGGCCCGCCGCCTGTAAGGTGCGGAAAAACACCTGTTCGAAGTCCACACCGCCCACCTGGGCGGCAAGCTCTTCCGGGGTCCCCTGGGCCCACAGCTTCCCCCGCCAGATGATCCCCACCCGATCGCACAGCTTGGCCGCCAGGTGCATGTTGTGCGTGGAGAGGAGGATGGTGTGCCCATCCTCCTTGAGCCGGAGGATGAGCTCGCTCACCGTTTTGGCCACGAACACGTCCAGGCCGAAGGTGGGCTCGTCCAGGATCAGTACCGGCGGATCGTGGATCAAGCACCTGCCCAGGGACAGCTTCTGGCGCTCCCCGGTGGACAGGGTGCCCACCTTCCTGTCCTTGAGCTCTGAGAGGCCCAGAAGTTCCAAGGTGGCCGCTGCCCGGGCCTCCGCCTCCTCCCGAGGGAGCCCGAAGATGCGTGCGAAAAAAAGCAGGGTTTCCCAGGGGGTGAGACGCTCATAGAGGCCGGTCTCGGTGGCGTGGAAGCCGATCCGGGCCCGCACCTCCTGGGGGGCTTCCACCACGTCGTGCCCGAGCACCTGGGCCCGGCCGGAGGTAGGCGAAAGCAAGGTGGCCAGGATGCGGAGGGTGGTGGTCTTCCCGGCGCCATTGGGCCCAAGCAGTCCGTAGATCTCCCCGGGGGCCACTTGAAACGAGATCCCATCCACCGCCCGTACCTCCCCCTTGCGGGTGGGGAATACCTTCACCAGGTCCTGGGCGAGGATGACAGTCATGTCAGCACTTCCACCCCCACGAGTTCCGCCAGCAAGGGGGGCAAGGCCACCGACCCGTCCGGGCGTTGGTTCCGCTCCAGGATGGCGGCGAACAGGCGGGAGGTGGCCACCCCAGAGCCGTTCAGGGTGTGCACGAACTCCGGTTTCCCGCCCTCAGCGGGTCGGAACCGGATGTTGCCCCGCCGGGCCTGGTAGGCCTCGCAGTTCGAGCAAGAAGAGACCTCGTAGTAGCGCCCCTGGCCGGGAAGCCACACCTCCAGGTCGATGGTCTTGGCGGACTGCTGGGCCAGGTCCCCGGAGGGGAGGAGCATCACCCGGTAGTGTAGCCCCAGGGCCTGGAGCACCCGCTCTGCGTGCCCCACCAGTTCCTCCAGGTCCTGATAGGAGCGGTCCGGGGTGGTGAAGTGGAACAGCTCTACCTTGTTGAACTGGTGCACCCGGATCAGCCCCCGCTGTTCCTCCCCGTAGCTCCCCGCTTCCCGCCGGAAGCAGGGGGTGTAGGCCACGTACCGCAGGGGAAGGGCTTCTTCAGTCAAGATCTCGTCCCGGTGCAGGTTCGCAAGCAGCGACTCGGCGGTGGGGTTGAGGTACAGCTCGTCCTCGGGGCAGAAGTAAAGGTCGTCGGCGAACTTGGGGAGCTGGCCGCAGACGAGGAACGAGGTGGGGTTGGCAAGGATGGGAGGGAGCACCGGGGTGTAGCCGTGCTCCCGCACGTGGAGCTCGAACATCCAGTGGATGAGGGCGAGCTCGATCCGGGCCCCGAGGCCGGTGTACATGGGAAATCGGGCCCCGGCGATCTTGGCCGCCCGCTCGAAGTCGAGAAGCCCCAGCCTCTTCGCTAGCTCCACATGATGCCGGGGCGGGAAGTCGAACTTACGGGGCTCCCCCCAGGAGCGGAGGAGTACCTTCTCCTCCTTCGTGCCGGTGGGGACCGAGTCGTGGGGTATGTTAGGCAGCCTTAGCAGTTCCTCCTCAAGCTCGGTTTCAACCTGGGACAAGCGCTCCTCCAGGGACTTGAGCCGGTCTGAGAGCGTCTTCAGGACGGAGATACGAGCTTGGGCCTCCTCCCGGTGGCCCTCCCGCTGGAGGCGGGCCACCTCCTCGGAGCCCGCCTTCCGCTCCCGGCGCAGGGCCTCCACCTGGCGGATGAGCCCCCGTCGCTCCTCGTCCAGGGACAGCACCCGCGCCAGGTCTGTTCCGGGATCGCGCCGCCTGAGCCGCGCCAGCACTTCCTGGGGCCGCTCACGGATGTCGCGGATATCGAGCATACGCCATTGTACCCGGTTCCCTGAGCTGAGTAGAACGGTTTGGAGCTCTCTGTGGAGCGAACCAAGGCGGCGCGCTCTCGGGCAGCCGGGCTCCCAAAGGGGGATGCAACCGAGATCCCATGGATCCCGGTTTGTAGCTTTCGAGCGAGCATCCGCGCCGGTATAATGACCGAGCTACGAGGTTTTTCATGTTCCAGCGCCGCAAGAAACGCGTCTGCGTAATCAGTTTGGACGGGGTGCCGGGTGCGTTCCTCCGGGATGCCTTCCGCGAGGGGCGCCTGGCGCCCCTGCGTTCGGTTTGGCAGGCCGGGGAGGCGGCCGAGCTCACCTCCACCGTGCCGCCCATCTCCTCGGTGGCCTGGGCCACCTATTCCACCGGGGTGAACCCCGGCCGGCACGGGATCTACGGGTTCGCGGATCGGGACCCTCGGGACATGTCCCAGCACCTCCTCACCGCCAAGGACGTGGCCGCTCCCAGGCTGTGGGAGCTCGCCGCCCAGGCGGGGAAGAAATCCGCAATCGTGAACGTCCCCCTCACCTACCCGGCCGAGCCGGTGGCCGGCTGGCTGGTGGCCGGCTTCCCCGCCCCGGAGCTCTCGCGGGCCACCTATCCCCCGTCCCTGGCCCGCCAGCTGGCCCAGGACGGGTACCTGGTGGACCCGGACCCCGGGGCGGCCTCCCAGCCGCCGGAGTTCTTCTCCCAGGTGGAACGGGCCCTCGCCTCCCGCCGCCGGGTAGCCCTGAAGCTCCTCCGCGAGCCCTGGGACCTTTATCACCTCCACATCATGGCCACCGACCGGCTGAACCACTTCTTTTTGGCCGATGGCCTGAACTGTGGACCCTGGGCTGCGGAGTTCTGGCACGCCTACGAACAGGTGGCCGAGCTGGTGGGGGAGGTGGTGGCGGCCTTGCCTAAGGGGACGGAGCTGGTCCTCATGTCCGACCACGGCTTTGCCCCCATCCGGTGGGAGCTGGACCTCAACGCGTTCCTGATCGAGTGGGGTTGGCTTGAGCTCTCCGGGGAAGGGGAGGGTCCGGGACGGGTGGCCCCGGGCTCGGTGGCCTATTCCCTCACCCCGGGGCGGGTGTACCTCCTCCGGCGGGGGAGGGAGCGGGATGGCTGGATCGAACCCGATGATGCCCCGGGGTACCTGGAGCGGATCGCAGAGGACCTCCTTTCCCTGTCCACCCCGGAGGGGAAGCCGGCCATCGGAGAGGTGCTCTTCGGGCGAGAGATCTACCGCGGTCCCGAGGCCGAATTGGGCCCCGATCTTCTGGCCTTGCCCGCCCCCGGGGTGGAGCTGCGGGGGGGCTGGAGCGGGGAGGAGCCGTTCCGGCCGGCCCGGCGCCAGGGCGGGCATACCCTGACCGGGGCCTTCCTATGGATCAGGGGAAGGTGTCCTCGGGCCGGTACCGTGTTGGATGTTCCCCCCACGGTTTGGTCCCTACTAGGTCTACCTCCAAAGCCCGAGTTCGAAGGGAAGGTGCTGATCTAGATGAAGCTGATGATCTTCTCCAAGGCGCTCTACTCCACTTGGATCTACTACTCCCCGGACCGGATCCTGTTCGATTGCGGGGAGGGGGCGAGCACGGAGCTGGAGAACAAGGCGTTCGCCATCCGGCACGTGTTCTTGTCGCACGGGCACGCCGACCACATCTCCGGGCTCATGGGGCTCATCAACATCCGCAACAACGCCATGGGCGATCGGGAGAAGGACCTGTACATCTACTTCCCGGCCGGGAACCACTTCGTCTCAGAGCTGATCACCTACTTCGCCCGCACCAACCGCCGCCTCCGGTACCGGTTGGAATGGGTGCCGCTCAAGGCCGGGGACCGGGTTCCCCTGCTCAAAGGGAGGACGCCCCGCTACATCGAGGCCTTCCCCACCGTACATGCCCAAGGCGAGATCTCCTTGGGCTACAACGTGATCGAGGTGCGGCGCCGCCTTAAGCGGGAATACCAGGATCTCCCCCAGGAGGAGATCGTGGAGCTGGTCCGCCAGGGGCGGAAGGACGAGATCACCGAGGAGTACGCGCAGAAGCTCCTCTCCTATGGGGGGGATTCGGTGCCCTTGCGGCCCCAGCTGGTGGCCGAGACCGAGGTCCTGCTGCACGAGGCCACCTTCATCTCCGATGAGGACAGAAAGGAGTACAAGCACGCCACGGTGTGGGAGGCCATCGAGGTGGCCCAACAGGCCGGGGTGAAAAAGGAGCTGATCTGCTTCCACATCTCCAGCCGCTACCGGAGGGAGCTGGAGGCGGTGGAGCGGGAGATCGCCAAGCTGAATCTACCGTTCAAGGTCACCCTCATCCCCCCGGGGGAGATCGTGACCAGGGACTGAAAGGAGGACGGATTGGGAAAGTACGTGCGCATCCAGACGGAGCTTCCTGGCCCCAAGTCCAAGGCGGTGCTGGAGCGGAAAGGGAAGGCGGTGCCCCGGGCCCTGGCCCCCTTGGCCCCGTTCGTGGTGGCCAAGGCGGAAGGGGCAGTGATAGAAGACTTGGACGGGAACAGGTTCCTGGATTTCTCCGGCGGTTGGGGCGTGATGAGCGTAGGCCATAACCACCCCAAGGTGGTGGCCGCGATAAAGGAGCAGGCTGAAAAGTTCGTCCACACCGACTTCACCGCCGTCCCCTATGAGGTGTTGGTGGAGCTGGCGGAGCGGATAAACCGGCTCGCCCCCGGTCCCTCCCCCAAGCGGACGGTCTTTTTCAACTCCGGGGCGGAGGCGGTGGAGAACGCGGTCAAGATCTCCCGGGCGGCCACCGGCAGGAAGGCGGTGATCTGCTTCGAACACGCCTTCCACGGGCGCACGTACCTGGCCATGACCATGACCCACAAGGCCATCCCCTACAAAGCGGGGTTCGGGCCTTATGTCCCGGACGTGTTCCGCCTCCCTTACCCTTACCCATATCGGAACCCGATCTCCATGGAGGAGCTGGAGCGGCGGCTCCTGTCCCTGGTGGACCCTCGGGAGGTGGCCTGCGTGGTGGTCGAGCCGGTGATCGGGGAAGGGGGGTTCATCGTGCCCCCGCCGGAGTTCTTCCCGTTCCTGCGGGAGCTGGCGGACCGGCATGGGTTCCTGCTGGTGGTGGACGAGGTGCAGACCGGGGTGGGCCGGACCGGGAGGTTCTTCGCCACCGAGCACTACGGGGTGGAGCCTCACCTGATCACGTTCGCCAAGTCCATCGCCGGGGGCATGCCCCTGTCCGGGGTGGTGGGGGTGGCCGAGGTGATGGAGGAGCCCATCCCCGGGGCCATCGGGGGGACCTATGTGGGGAACCCGGTGGCCTGCGCCGCCGCCCTGGCGGTGTTGGACGTGGTGGAGGAGGAAGGGCTTGCGGCCCGGGCGGACCACATCGGCGACATCCTGCGGCGGGGCCTGGAGCGCATCGCCCAGAGGTTCCCCATCGTGGGGGAGGTGCGGGGCCTGGGGGCGATGGTGGGGGCGGAGCTGGTCAAGGACCCGGCCACCAAAACCCCGGCCAAGGAGGAGACGGCCAGGATCCAAAAAGAAGCCCTGCGGCGCGGGCTCATCTTCCCCACCGCCGGGGTGTACGGAAACGTGATCCGGTTCCTGGTCCCACTTACCATCCCGGACGACGCCCTCGAGGAAGGCCTCTCTATCCTGGAACAGGCGTTCGAAGCGGCCTTGGGTTAAAACGGCGCGGGGAGTTGATGATGGGGACGAAGTCGTGGCGGCCGGGGGTGGAGATCGTCTCCGTGGTGAAGTGGAAGCCGCTCGCGGGCGCGCCCTGCACGGTGGGAACAACCTCCACGTAACCCGGCAGCCCCGCCGCTCCATCGTACACGCAAGCGAGTCTCACTCGAGCACCCTCGCCGCTCTGGAACACTGAATATGCTGGGAACCCACAGCCCTGCCCGGGGGCGGGCGGGAGGGGCGGCGGACCGAGCACCGGCACGATCTCCAGGCGCCCCACGGTGTTCCCTCGTTCGCACACGAACCATACCGCCCCGTCCGGGGCGAGCTTCACCGTCACCGGGTAGGAACCCGGGGGAAGCGGGTAGATGGCGAACTCGTTCCGGTCCGGGGAGAGGAAGCCGATGGCATCTCCTTCTCGGTCCGCGAACCACACCCCGCTTGGCAGATCGGCCACCACCTCGATGGGCTGGACGCCCCCAGGGATGGTCCACAGGGTGTAATCACCCGTGGTGGGATCCAGCATCCCGATGGCCGGCCTGTCGGTGTCGGTGAACCACACCAGCCCCTGATCATCCACATCCAACCCCACCACCAGGGCGCCCGGAGGAACACCGTAGAACAAAGCGGTGTCGGAGGCAGGATCCAGCCGACCGATGGCGTCGCTACGCTGGCTGAACCACACCCCACCGTCCGGGGCGATGGCTATGTCCTCCACGTAGGTGCCCGGGTACAGGGCCGACCACTCGGTGAACGGACCGCTGGTGGTCTTGGTGAGGAGGGCAATGGGCGGAGGCAGCATGGGATTGCCCGGATGCACCTCCGGCGCCACCGTGGTCACCACCGGGTCCACCGGGAACACGTCCGGAGCCACCGGCTGATCCGGGAAGGTGAACAGGGGCAAAGTGACCGCCACCTGGCTGGGGGCGAACCGCACTATCTTTCCCCCGGTGCGCTCGTTGAGCCACAGGTTCACCACCCCGGGCCCGGAGGGTGCCGGGACCAGCTTAGCTGGCCAGCCCCCGCTGGTGGGCAGGTTCCAGCCCGCCCCGCCGCTTTCGAACACCACCGCCCGCAGGGCGTCCTCCAGGGGGACGGTGAAGTAGATCATCTCCGTCCCTTCCACCCAGATGCCAAGCGGGCTCGCGCTCACATCCAGCTCGGCGATGGTGTTGGCCGTCGGGTTCAGCTTCCCGATCTTCCCCCCGCTGAACTCGGTGAAGAACACCATCCCATCCGAGGAGAACGCGAGATCGGCAGGGAGGGAGCTCGGGGTGGGGATGGGCCACAGGGTTACCTGGGCCTGCTGGGCAAACCCCAGCCCTCCTACCAGCACTAACAACATCAACGCAATCAGTGAT
>JAJOKL010000029.1 GCA_021129895.1 Candidatus Bipolaricaulota bacterium | reverse complement strand
CGGGGTGTACTGGAGGAGCTCGAAGTCAAACGGGTCCCGCTTTTTGCGGAACATCCGCCGGGCCGGTTCAGGGAACCGGTCGGTGTAGCGCTCGAAGATGCGGGTGGCGTGGGTGGCCAAAGGCGAGTCCAGATAGATGCGGCACTTGGGGATCTTCCGCTCCCGCCACAGCTTGAACAGGATGAACAGCACCTCTTGGGTGCGCTCCAGGGCAAAAGACGGGATGATCACGTTCCCCCGGGCGGCGAACGTGTCCAAGATCGCCTGTCGCAGGAGTTCCACCGACTCCTCTATCGGCCGATGTACCCGGTCCCCATAGGTGGACTCCAGTACCAGCACGTGGGCCTTGGGGGGGTAACTGGGGTCCTCCACCAGGGGTTTTCCCCTATTTCCCAGGTCCCCGGAGAAGACTATGGTCTTCCCCTCTACCTGAAGCTCCAGGAAAGCGGCCCCCAGGATGTGACCGGCATCGTGGAATCGCGCCCATATCCCATCCCCAAGCGGGACCTTCTCCCCGTACTCCACCTGCACTTGGAACCGATCCAGGGCGGCCAGGGTGTCCTCCCCGGTGTAGAGGGCGTCCTCCCCTTCCTCCTCCTGGATGCGGGCGGCGTCCATGAGCATGATGTGGGCGATATCGCGGGTGGGGACGGTGCACACCACTCGCCCTCGGAATCCTTCCCGTACCAGCCGGGGGATCAGTCCCAGGTGGTCCAAGTGCCCATGGGTGAGGAGCACCCAGTCGACCTTCTGGGGGTCGAATGGAAACGGTTCGAAGTTGCGCTCCTCCAGGTCCGGGAACCCCTGGAACATGCCGCAGTCCACCAGGAGTTGGCGCCCCCTCACCTCCAGGTGGAAACAGGAACCGGTGACGGTGCCGGCGGCCCCGGCGAAGGTAAGCCTCATGTCAACGCTCCTTCCGGCTGGCGGCAGCGGGGGCAATCGGTACCTGCAAGGTGCCGCTGGAACTCCTCCCGAAACCGGCTTAACGCCGTGCCCATCGGTAGGGCCACCGACTGGCCCAACGGGCATAGCGAGGCCAAGTTCATGGTCTCGGTGATCTCCATCATGAGCTCAAGGATACCCTCATCACCGCTGCCGCTGCGAACCGCGTCCAGCAGCCGCACCAGGGCATCGGTGCCGACCCGGCAGGGGGTACACTGGCCGCAGGACTCGTGCCGGAAGAAGCGGAGCACCGAGCCCAGCATGTCCACCATGCAGGTCGACTGGTCGAACACCAAGATGGCGCCTGAACCCAGGGCGGCGGCCATCTCCTGCATGGAGTCGAAATCCAGGCGCACGTCCAGATCCTCCGGGGCGAGGAACGCCCCGGCGGCCCCCCCTACCAGCACCCCTTTGAGCCGCGCCCCGTCCGGCGGGCCTCCCCCCAGCTCGTACACCAGGGTCCTCAGCGGGGTGCCCATCTCCACCTCCACCAGCCCGGGGAACTGCACGTGGCCCAGGAGCATGAACACCTTGGTGCCCGGGCAACTGCTCGTGCCCAGGGTGCGGAACCAATCCGCTCCCCGCAGGACGATCTCCGGGACGTTGGCCAAGGTCTCCACGTTGTTCACCACGGTGGGCTTCCCCCACAGGCCGTGGGTGACGGGGTAGGGGGGGCGGAGGCGGGGCCAGCCGCGCTTTCCCTCCAGGGATTCGATCAGCGAGGTCTCCTCCCCGCACACATAGGCCCCGGCCCCCGGACGCACTTCCAGATCGAACGAGTACCCGGACTCCAGGATGTCCTCGCCGAGAAGCCCGTACTCCCGGGCTTGGGCGATGGCCCGCTCCATGCGAGCGATGGACAGCACGTACTCGCCCCGGATGTACACGTACCCTTTGTGCGCTCCCACTGCGTAGCCGGCCAGGATCATGCCCTCGATCAGCTTGTGGGGGTCGCCCTCCAGGATGAGCCGGTCCTTGAAGGTACCGGGCTCGCCCTCGTCGGCGTTGCAGATCACGTATTTTTCCTGCCCTCGGGCGCGGGCCACCGCTTCCCACTTGATCCCGGTGGGGAAGCCGGCCCCGCCCCCTGAGCCCTGCGTCCTTGATCTCCCGGATCAGCTCCTCCGGCCGGCGCTGGAGCGCCCGGGCCAGGGCCTCGTACCCCCCGGTGGCGATGTAGTCCTCGATCTCCTCCGGATCTATTAGCCCGCAATTCCGCAGCACCACCCGGGTCTGCCGCCCCAATAGCCGCCGGGGCCGGGAGCCGCAGCTTCTCCACCGGCCGCCCCTTCAGCAGGTGCTCCTCCACGATCTCCGCGGCGGCCTCCGGGGTCACCCCGGCGTAGTACACCCCCTCCGGGTACACCACCAGCACCACCCCCTGGCCGGAAAGCCCCAGGGTGCCGGTCTCCACCACCTGTACCTCGTCGGCAAGTCCCAGCTCCGCCAGCTTTTCTCTGAGGGTGGCCAGTACCCGGTCCACCCCGGCCAGGCGGGCTTCCTCGTCCACCCCTACCAGCACGTGTGCCCGCGCGATCTTCATCCTGCCTCCCGGTAGTCAGCCAAGATCTCCCGCAACCGCTCAGGATCGAGGTTTCCGTACACTTCGTCGTCGATCATCATCGCCGGCGCCACCCCGCATACCCCTAGACAACCGGTGAGTTCCAGGGTGAACAGGCCATCGGGGGTGGTCTCCCCCACCCCGATCCCCAGCTCCTCCCGCAGGGCGGCAAGGAGGGACCACGCCCCGGCCAGGTGGCAGGGCGGGGAGTCGCACAGCCGGATGATGTGCCTCCCCCGGGGGACTAGGGAGAACATGGAGTAGAAGGTCACCGCGTCGTGGACCTACGACAGGGGCAGGTCCAGGTACTCGGCCACCAGCCGCAGATCCTCTCCGGTCAGGTAATTCCGGGGGTTGGCCCGCTGCAGTTCGTGCAAGATGGCTAAGAGCTGATCCCGAGCACGAGGATATCGCTGCACGATCTTCAGCTTGTCCACGCTCACTCCTTTCGCCCCGGGAGCACCTGAACCGCCCCGAACGGACAAGCGGCCTGGCATGCCCCACAGCGGATACACAACTCCTGCTGGATGAGGTAAGGCGGCTTTCCGGGGGCCCCCTCGATGGCCCCGGTGGGGCAGGCCCGCCGACACAGGTCGCAGGCCCGGCAGGCCTCCGGGTCGATCCGGTAATGGATGAGGCTTGGGCACACCCCGGCCGGACAGGCCCGGTCGCGGATGTGGGCCAGGTACTCGTCCCGGAAATAGCGGAGGGTGGAGAGCACCGGACCCGGGGCGGTCTGCCCCAGGCCGCACAAGGAAGCGCTCTTGACCAGCTCCGCCAGCTCGGTGAGGCGCTCCAGGTCCTCCTCCGTGCCCTGACCGTTCACTATCCGATCCAGGATGGCGAGCATTGTGCGGCTTCCCACCCGACAGGGAGTGCATTTCCCGCAGGACTCTTCGACGGTGAACTCCAGGAAGAACCTGGCCACGTTGACCATGCACGCCGAGTCATCCAGCACGATCACCCCGCCGGAGCCCATCATGGCCCCGATCTCCTGCAGGGAGTCGAAGTCCACCGGGGTGTCGAACAAGGGCTCGGGGATGCACCCTCCGGAGGGGCCACCGATCTGGACCGCCTTGATCTCCCCCTCCCGGGGGCCGCCGCCGATGTCGTACACCAGCTCCCGGATGGTGATCCCCATGGGGACCTCCACCAGGCCCGTGTTTTTGATCTTTCCGGTGAGGGCGAACACCTGGGTGCCCTTGGAGCCCTCGGTGCCGATCCCGGCGAACCAATCGGCTCCCCAGGGGATGATCACCGGCACGCAGGCGAAGGTCTTCACGTTGTTCAGCACGGTGGGCTTGCCCCACAGGCCCCGCTCCACGGACCGGGGTGGGGTCTGGCGGGGCATGCCCCGCCGGCCCTCGATGGAGTACATGAGGGCGGTGGACTCCCCGCACACGAACGCCCCGGCGCCCCGTTTGATGCGAAGCCGGAACGAGAAGCCGCTTCCCAGGATGTCCTCCCCCAGCAGGCCCAGCTCCTCGGCCTGGGCGATGGCCAGCTCCAGGTGCCTCACCGCCAGGGGGTACTCGGCCCGCACGTAGATGTACCCCTCGGGCACGTCCCCGATGGCGTAGGCAGCGATGATCATCCCCTCGATCACCGAGTGCGGGTCCCCCTCCAGCACGCTCCGGTCCATGAACGCACCGGGGTCCCCCTCGTCGCCGTTGCAGATGAGGTACTTGGGGGTCACGGGCTGGGCCCGGCAAAGTTCCCACTTGGTGCCGGTGGGGAAGCCGGCCCCGCCCCCGCAGGCCGGCCCGCTTTATCTCCTCGATCACCTGCTCCGGCGTCATCTCGGTGAGGACTTTGGCCAGGGCGGAGTAGCCGCCAACCCGGATGTAATCCCGGATGTCGGCCGGGTTTATCCGGCCGCAGTTCCGCAGGATCACCCGCACCTGTTTCCGATAGAATGGGATCTCGTCCCGCCAGCGGGCCGGGGTTCCGGCCTCGTCGTGGTAGAGGAGCCTGGGCAGGGGGCGGCCCCGGGCCAGGGTATGGTCGACGATGGCCGGGACGTCCTCCGGGGCCACGCCGAGGTAGAGCAGGCCCGCGTGCTCCACGGCCACCAGCGGCCCCCGCTCGCACCAGCCCTGACAGCCGGAGTGGGTGGCCTCCACATCCAGGCCCCGCCGCTCGACCTCCTTCTCGAAGGCGGCCAGTACCTCCTCGCCCCCGGCGGCCCGGCAGCCGGTGCCGCAACACACCCGCACCGTAGGCCGACCCTCCTTTGCCGCGAGCTCCTCCCGCAGGGCCGCAAGATCCGCAGGGCCTTTGAGCCTCATTCCACCCTCCTTTTCCGCACCCACTCCCATTGGGCAAGGCCGTGGGCGGAGAGGGCCTGGATGAGGGCCCGTTTCACCGCCTGGCTGCCGGAGGAAAGGCAAGCCGTGCCCGCACACAAAAGGACCTCCAGCCTCATAGTCCCTCCGCCCGGCTCAAGTAGGCGCGCAGCCTCCCCACCAGCCCCTCTGCCGCCCGGCGGGTGCGGAGGGACAGGCCCTCCCCGAAGGAGAGATCGCGGGCGGGCAGCGTCACCAGCCACGCTTCCGGGTAATCGCCGAACAGGTACTCCGCCCAGGCCAGGAGCCCCTGTGGGGACAGGGCGTGGATCAAAGCCGGCCTAGCCCCGGGCCGCACCCGCTCCCACCGCACCGGGCCCGCCCCCATGCGGGCGTCCACGAAGATCACCAGATCGGCGGAGGCCAGCTTGGAGATCAGCTCCGGGGTCAGCGCCGGGGCGGCGATGACCTCCACCCCCGGCATCCCCTCCAGCCGCTGGGCCACCCAGAGGCCCACCCCGTCGTCCCGCCGTAAGGGGTGACCGAAGCCCACCACCAAGGTCTTCATGCCCGCGCCCTTTCCGAGATCAGCCTGCCGCTGGCGTCATAAAGCTCCACCCGCAGGGGCAGGTGCCCCACGGCATGGACGGAACAGGAAAGACACGGATCATAGGCCCGGATCCCCCCCTCCAGCCGGTTCAAAAGGCCCTCCGTCACCTCCCGCCCACTCAGGTAACGCTGGGCGATCTGCTGGACGGTGCGGTTCATGGCCAGGTTGTTATGGCCAGTGGACACGATGAGGTTCACCCAGGTGATGACCCCGTGGGCGTCCACCCGGTAGTGATGGAATAGGGTGCCGCGGGGGGCCTCATGCACCCCCACCCCCTCCAGGTCGTTGATCCCGGCCTCGGCCCGCACCCGGGGGGAGAGGATGTCCGGGTCCTCAAGGAAGCGGCCGATCCGTTCCAAGGCCGCCAGGATCTCGATCAGCCGGGCGTAGTGGTAGTGGAAGGAGGAGGGCACCGCCTTGCCGTCCGCCAGGGCCCGGAACCTCCCCAGGGCCTCGTCCGCCAGGGGCGTGCCCATCCGGTCACAGCAGTTGAGCCGGGCCAGGGGGCCGACCCGGTACAGTCCCTCCGGGTAGCCGGCCTCCCGGTAGTAAGGGAACTTGAGGTAGGACCAGCCCTCCACCTGCTCCCCGATGTAGTCGGGATAGCGGGTGGGGTCCAGCCCGTCGGCCACCACCTTTCTATCCGCGTCCACGAACCGGATGTGCCCCTCGTAGTGCTCCCAGGTGCCGTCCGGGGCTACTAGGGACATGAACAGGCTGGGGAAGTCCCCGAAGCCTGCGATCTCCTCGGCCCAGTCCTCCAGGTGCTCCTCGTACAGGGAGATGGCGTCCTGGGCGATGCGCATGACCTCGGGGAGCCCGGCGGCCAGGCGATCCCTGGCCTCCTGGGACAGGGGGGCCCTCACCCCGCCGGGGACCGCCCAGGCGGGATGGAGCTTCCGCCCGCCCAGCTCCTCGATCACCTGCTGGCCGTAGGCCCGCAGCCGGATCCCCTCCAAGGCCAACGTGGGGTTCTCCTCCACCAGCCCGAATACGTTGCGCCGGGTGGAATCGGAATCCCAACCCAGAAGCAGGTCCGGGCTGGAAAGGTGGAAGAAGGACAGAGCATGCGATTGCACGAACTGCCCCAAATTCATGAGGCGGCGGAGCTTGTCCGCCGCCCGGGGCACCCGCACCGCCAGGATCGCGTCCCCGGCCTTGGCCGAGCACAGGAGGTGCGACACCGGGCAGATCCCGCAGATGCGAGCGGTGATCCCGGGCATCTTCCATACCGTCCGCCCCTGGCAGAACCGCTCGAATCCCCGGGCCTCGGTGACGTGGAACTTGGCTTGGGCCACCCGTCCTTTCTCGTCCAGCACCAGGGTGATCAGCTCGTGGCCCTCGATGCGCGTGACCGGGATCTTGAGCTTTCTCATCCACCCCTCCTCACCCGAACCTCAGGTCCTCGCCCACCAGGGTGGGGGATTCCCCGGAAAGGAGCCGCTGCAGGAATCGCCAGATGCGGTCCGCCGGGGGCGGGCAGCCGTGGATGAACCCATCCACCGGCACCACCATGGACAGGGGCAACGCTTGAGGGAGGAGCTTGGGCACTTCCCCCTCCTCCAGACCCGGGATCTCCCCTTCCCCGTACACCGACCGCAGGACCTCCTCCCGAGGGAGGGGGTTGCGCATGGAGGGGACGTTGCCAGTGACAGCACAATCTCCGAACGCCACCAGCAGCTTGGTCTTCTTCCGGATCTCCAAAAGCATCTCCCGGTGATCTGAGTTCCCCACTGCCCCTTCCACCAGGGTCAGCTCCACCCCGTCGGGGAACTCCTTGATGTCCACCACCGGGGAGTAGACGATGTCCACCTTTTGCGCTAGCTCCACCAGCCGCTCGTCCAGGTCCAAGAAGGACATATGGCACCCCGAACAGCCGGAGAACCAGATCGTGGCCACCTTGACCTTAGGCACGGGGCCTCCTTTCCGTGAGCTGGGCCAGGAGCTGGGGCTCCTTTTCCTGCTCGGCGGTGGCCTTGCCCCGCTCCACCAGCGCCCCCACCGGGCAGGCCTCCAAGCATTTTCCGCATTCGGTGCAGGTCTCGGCGCTCCCCCATGGCCCACCCAGGTCCGGCTCCACCGTGGTGTGGATGCCCCGGCCGGAGAACCCCCAGGTCATCGCCCCTTCCACCTCGGAGCAGGCCCGGACGCAGCGGCCACACAGCACACACCTGTTCGGGTCGTACACGAACTTGCCGTGGCTGGCGTCCAGGGCCAACCCGGGGAACCGGTAAGGGACCCGCACCACTTCCATCCCCAGCTCGCAGGCCAAGTCCTGAAGCTCGCAATGGCCGCTTGAGACGCAGATGGCGCAGATGTGGTTGCGCTCGGCGAACAGGAGCTCCAGCACCCGGCGCCGCAGCTCGGTGAGCCGGGGGGAGGTGGCCACCACCCGCATCCCCTCCTGCACCTGGGTGGCACAAGCGGGGACCAATCTTCCGTTCCAATTCGCTATCTCCACCAGGCAAATCCGGCATGACCCCCAGGGGGAGAGGCCCTTGAGGTGACATAAGGTGGGGATGCGGATCCCGGCCCCTTCAGCCGCCTCCAAGATGGTCTGCCCGGGGCGGGCGGTGATCGCCCGGCCGTCTATCTCCAAGTGGATCATGTCCTCACCTCCAGCACCCGGTCCGAGATGGCCCGCCCGTTGACCACGTGCTCGGCCACGATCCTGCGGGCCAGGGCCTCGTCCACCTCCCCGTAGACGGTGACGCGCCCCCCCTCGTGCACTTCCACGATGGGTTCCTTGGCGGCCAGGCCCCGCTCGCCGGTCTGGGTGACGATGACGTCGTCTATCCCCCGCCGAGCCAGTTCATCCATGATCGCCTTCAGCACCTTCAGCCCCATCGTTTTAAGGCCCTCCCGCAGCTTGTCCTCCAATACAAAAAGGGCCCGGGGACCCACCTCGCGTTGGGCAGCCCGGATCTCCCCTGGGGTGAACTTCCAGGTCCGGTGATCATCCTCAAGCCGGAGGGAGAACTCAACCTCGGGATTAGACAACATGAGGGGGACCAGCGTGCCCGCCACGTCCCCCAGCGGAGGCCGGTCCGGATGAAGGTAAGGGAGGGAGAGCCGGATCCTGGTCCCTCGACCCGGGGCGGAATCCACCACCAGCTCACCGCCCACCTCCTCGGCGGTCTGCTGCACCAGCGCCAAGCCCAGACCGATCCCGTTCGGGGTGTCCTTGGTGGTGAAAAACGGGTCCAGTGCCCGCTGAAGCTGGCTTTCGCTCATCCCACGGCCGTCGTCCACCACCTGCAGCACCAGCACCTCACCTTTCTTGGCGATGAGGATGTCCACGTGCCTGGCCCCGGCCCGCAGGGAGTTCAGGACCAGGCCCGCCAAGTGCAACGACAGATCCTCGATCATCCCCGACGGAACCCGGCCACGATCTCCCGTACCCGTCCCGGGGTCAGCCGTCCGTACACCGCGTCATCCACCGTCCTCACCGGCGCCAGCCCACACGCCCCCAGGCATCTGACGCCCTCCAGGGTGAACAGTCCATCGGGGGAGGTGCCTCCCAGCTCCACCCCCAGCTCCTCCTGCAGGGCCTGGAGCACCCGATCCGCCCCGCGCACGTAGCAGGCGGTGCCCAGGCACAGCCGGACGATGTGCTTCCCCACCGGTTGGGTACGGAAGAAGTGGTAGAAGGTGACCACGCCCCGCACCTGAGAAAGGGGAACCCCCAACCGGGCGGCCACCACCCGCTGGGCGAGGGGGGGCACATGGCCCAACGCCTCCTGGACGCGGTGCAGGGCTTGGATGAGTTCCGTCGGCCTTCCCAGGTATGGCTCCAGCAGCCGGGACACCTCGTGCTCGGTAACCTCTGGCATTGATCCTTCTCCGAAGGGCGAAAAAGCCCATAAAAGGGCACGGCCACCTACAGCCGGGCTCCAACGTTTGCAAAACGGATTTTCCCAAAAGGCTGCGGGGGGATCAATCTCCCCTCAAGGTGAGCAGCCGGTACAGCTTTCCGGCCACCTCGAACGCGTCCTCCGCCGCCAATAGGATCATCACCCCTTCCTCCCGCGCCTTGGCCAGCACCTCGGGGGAGGGCCTGAGGCCCCGCACGCACACCACCCCGGCCACCCCCCGCAGTTTGGCCACCGCCACCACGTTCAGGTGCCGCTGATGGGTTATCCACAGCTCCTGCGGGCGGGCATGGGCCAGGACGTCGGAAAGGAGGTCAGAGCAGAAGCCCCAGCTCACCTCCCGCTCCGGCTCCCCCGGGGTCAGGGCCTCAAGCCCCAGGGCCGCCTGCAGTTCGGCAAGTTTCATCTTTCCTCCTCAGGATGGTGGCCCGGATCACGGTGCCCTCCCCCACCCGGGACCTGATCACCAGGGCGTCCGAGTTCTGCTCCATGTTGGGGATGCCCATCCCGGCCCCCGGTCGGAAAACAGGAGCTCCACCCGATCCGGCCGCACCACCAGCACAATCCTCCCCCCTTGGTGTACAGGGCGATGTTCATCTCCCCTTCGAAGCAGACGATCCCGGCCCGGCGCACCACCTCCGGCTCCACCCCCAGCCCCCGCAACAGGCGCCTGACCTCGGTGGACACCTGCCCGGCTTGGTCGATGGCGTCCGCCGGCACCGGGAATACCCGCCGGAGGAGGATGCCCCCCTCAGCCGGCATAGTCCGACAGGTGCCTGAACTCGGTGGGACGCAGCCCTTTCCCGTACAGGATCCCACAGGTCTCGAACATCCCCTTCTGGGTGGCGAGGAGGGGGATGCCCGCTTCCCGGGCGTACTCGATCACCTGGGAAGCCGGGTGCTTCCCCCGCACGAACAGCACCGCGCACGCGTTCATCACCTCCGCCACCCGTACCGCCTGGAGGGTGACCATCCCGGTCACCAAGCCCTCCTCGGTCACCGCCAGCACGTCCGACAGGAGGTCGGCCCCACAGCCCCTGTCCACCTCCCGCCCAAGCAGCCCCACCCCGGCTAGCACCTCGGCCTCCGTGAGCAGTCTCACTTCCTCCAAGGTCATGTGGGCTTCCTCAGGCCCCGAACTTGGGGCCGAAATCGCAGTAGGCGAGGAGTTGGGGCACCAGGCGCCCGGAGAACCGGCCCAGGCCCCCCTCCCCGGCGGCCCGCTCGGAGAATTTTTGACACTTGTCGGGTCGAATCGCTGGGCCGACGAACAGGGCGGGCACCGGGTCGGCGGTGTGCTCCCCCGCCGCCGGCGGGGTGGTGTGGTCCCCGGAGACCACCAAGTGCACCTGCGTCAGGTCCAGGCCCGCAAGCAGGGTGCCGAAGAACTCCCGATCGATCCGCTCGATGAAGTCCGTTTTGGCCTGGGCGTCCCCATCGTGGCCGGCGTTGTCCGTCCCCTTAATGTGCACGAACACGAAGTCATAGTCGGAAAGGGCGGCCAAGGTCGCCTTGGCCATGGCGCAAAGGTCGGTCCTGAGGTCCCCGGTGGCCCCGGGAACGTCCAGTACCTCCAGGCCAGCGGCCCGGGCCACGCCCTTGTACAGGGCCCCGCCGGCCACGCACGCCCCTCGCACCCCGTACTCCTCCGTCACCGGCCGTAGGTGGGGCATCACCGCCGCCCCCCGCAGGAGGAGCGCGTTCCCCGGGGGCTTTCCGCTTTCCCGCCGGCGGCGGTTGACCGGGTGCTCCTTAAGGGCCTGATACGCCCGCCGGGAGAAGGCGTTCAGGATCTCGGCGGTGCGGCGGGCAGCCTGGGAGTCCGCGAGCGCCTTTGCCTGGGCGATGGGTACGCCTGTCTCGTGGGGATCCGTGTCCGAAACCGCCGCCGAGAGGTTCTCCCCCCGCAGCACCAGGGCTCCCCGGTGCTCGGTGGAGGCGCGGAAGGAGAACTCCACCCCCAGGTCCGAAAGGTCGATCCCGTTTACCGCCCCCTCCAGCTCCTTCCCCTCGGCCAGGCGCCCGGCCCGCCGGTCCACCACGATGAGCTCCCCGCCCCGCTCCTCCACAGTGGCGAAGTTGGTCCGGAAGCATATGTCGCCCCCCCGCACCTCCATCCCGATCCCCAGGGCCTCGAACGCCCCTCGACCGGTGTAGACCTGAAACGGGTCGTAGCCGAAGATGGCGAGATGCGAGGTATCCGAGCCCGGCCGCACCCCGGGCCGGATGGGGTCCATGAGCCCCAGCGCCCCCCGCTGGGCCAGTCCGTCCATGTTCGGGGTGGCGGCCCGCTCCAAGCAGGTGGCGCCGTCAAGATCGGTGGGCCGTCCCCCCAACCCGTCCAATATGACCAGGATTGCTTTCATCGTTCCCCCTTTCCGGGGAAGCCTAGCCCCAGCCTTTCCCTCGGTCAACCCGGGCAGGCCGCCGCGGGCAGAGCCCAACCTCCCTCAGCCGGTCGGAGCTTGCAGGTGAGCCTGAGGGAGGAGAAGGGTTCAGCCCGGTGGGGGCTTGGGGGGCTCCACCACCCGGTCCGGCCACAGCCCCTCCAGGTCGTAGAACAGCCGCGCCTCCCGCTCGAACAGATGCACCACAAAGTCCCCGTAATCCAGAAGCACCCACTTCCCTTCCGCCATCCCCTCCTCGTGCATGGGCTCCAGGGGCATCTTCTCAAGCAGCTCCTCGGCCATGGCCCGCACGTGGAACGGGTTCTCCCCCTCGGCGATGAGGAAGTAGCTGGTGGGGATGCTGGTCTCCCGGAGGTCGATCAGCACCGGCCGGCCGCCCTTCTTGTCCTCGATCAGCCGCCGGGCCCGAACCAAGAGCTCCTGGTCAGGACGGGACATGAAACCCCTCGCCCAGGATGAGGACCACGTCCGCTCCCGTCGGCCAGCCGCCAAGCCGGTCCATGCCGAACTGGTCCGCCCCCATGATCTCCGCCGGAGCGGGTAGCAGTTCCGCCACCAGCTCGGCCTTGTCCTCCGCCCCGGGGGCGAACACCACCAGGGTGCGGGAGTAAGGGCGGTCGGCGTTGCCGATGTCCACCACGGAGAATCCTAGGCCGATGAGCCAGGCCCGGGTAGTGTGGGCGAGGAACCGTACCCCAGCCCCGTTCAATACCACCAGCCGCACCTCGGCTCGGGTGAGAGGGTGCCTCCCTTGGTAAAGGGAGAGCGTGAGTTGCCGCAGCCGCACCAGGTCTGGCCGGACCGGCCCGGCAGGGTCGGCATGGGGGTAGGCGGCAAACACTACCTGGTCTTCCGGGATGGCCCGCAGCCTGCGGGCCAGGGCCAGGACGTCCCAAGTGGTGAGGTTGGTGGTCACGTGGTCGCTGGTGATCTTGGCCAGGGTGCGCCAGCGGGACCAGGGGAGGGCCCGCAGCTTGGCAAGCAGCGCCTGCAGGAACTTGCCGGTACGCACCACCCGGCCAGGCTCCGTCCCCTCGGCCCGATAGCGCAGGTAATGCAGGGCCGTCTCCCCGTCCAGGACCTGGAGGCCGGGGCGGATGTCGATCTCCAACCCCTGGGACCGGTCGGAGTAACGCAGCCGGGCCTTCACCATCACCTCCACCCCCTCTACCGCATCCACCAGGGCGCTGAACCCGGCGAAGTCCACCTGCACCTGATAGGGGAGGGGGATCCCAAGCAGGAGCTCCACCCGGCGGGTGAAGGAGGAAAGATCGCCTTGATATAGGGCGTAAAGCGGGACCCAAGTTCCGTCGTCCTCAGGCAGCTCCAACTCCCGCGGCAAGGTCAGCCACACCGCCTGGCCTTCCGGGGACAGGCTGGCCACCCCCACCAGGTCAGCTTGGACCTGACCTTGGGCGCCGTTATCCAGGCCCACCACCAACACGTGCACCCACTCTCCCCGGGCCAGGGCCCGCTCCACCTCGGTCTGGGAGTACATGAAGAACAGGCCCACTGCCACCCCGATCAGGACCGCCCCGACTGCGATACCCATCCAGCGCATGGCAGGCTAAGGTAGCGCAAACGGGAGCCCCCCGTCAACTCGCGTTGACATCGCAGGGCACCCCAACTATCTTCAAGGTTGTGGATCCGTGTGTGGCCTTGGCGAGGCGCGCCATCGAGGAATACGTGCGGCGGGGGCGGGTGATCGAACCCCCGCCGGACCTGCCCCCAGAGCTCCTCTCCCGCCGGGCCGGGGCGTTCGTGTCCCTCAAAAAGCGGGGGGAGCTCAGGGGCTGCATCGGCACCTTCCTCCCCTCCGAGCCCACCCTGGCCCACGAGATCATCCGGAACGCCATCCACTCCGCTACCCAGGACCCCCGCTTCCCCCCGGTGCGGCCGGAGGAGCTGCCGGAGCTCTCGATCTCCGTGGACCTCCTGTCCTCCCCCGAGCCGGCCAGGGTGGAGGAACTGGACCCCAAAAGGTACGGGGTGATCGTGGAGGCGGGCTGGCGGCGGGGGCTGCTCTTGCCGGACCTACCCGGGGTGGACACGGTGGAGGAGCAGCTTCGCATCGCCAAGCTCAAGGCCGGCATCGCCCCGGAGGAGCCGTGCCGGATCCTGCGGTTCACCGTGGACCGCCACACCGAATGAAGGTCACCGTCCACACCTTAGGCTGCCGGGTCAACCAGTACGAGTCCCGCCTGATGGAGGAGCAGCTCGCCGCCCTCCCCGGGGAGGGGGAGGTGATCCTGGTAAACACCTGCACCGTCACCGCCTTGGCGGACCGCAAGGGCAGGAAACTGGTGCGCCAGCTGCGGCGGGAGCACCCCGAGGCCCTGATCGTGGCGGTGGGCTGTCAGGTGGACGGGGCCAGGGAGCAGCTCCTCTCCGCCGGGGCGGACCTGGCCCTGGGGAACCGGGACAAGGCCAGGATCGGGGAGCTGGTGGCCGCCTTCCTGCGGGGGGAGCCGCCCCCCACCGGCGGCTGGCCGCCGCTTGCCCGGGAGCGGGTGCATGGCTTTTCCCGCACCCGGGCCCTGCTCAAGGTCCAGGACGGCTGCACCGTGGGCTGCAGCTTCTGCCGCACCTGGCAGGTGCGGGGCCCCCTGCGCAGCAAGCCCCCGGCCGCGGCCCGGGAAGAAGCGGCCGGACTCGCCAAAGCCGGCCACCGCGAGATCGTGATCGTCGGGATAAACCTGGCCCAGTACGGCCTCGACCTCCCTGGACGCCCCACCCTGGTGGGCCTACTACGGGAACTACTCAAGGTCCCGAGGGTGAGGTACCGGCTCACCTCCCTCAACCCTGAGGGGGTGACCGAAGAGTTGATAGAGCTGTTCGCTGAGGAGCCCCGTCTGTGTCCCTACTTTCATCTCCCCTTGCAATCCGGGGATGACCGGGTGCTTTCCGCCATGGGCCGCCCCTACACCGCCGCGGAGTACAGGGAGAAAGCGATGGCCCTCCTGTCCCGGGTCCCCAAGGCCACCCTGGGCACGGACGTGCTGGTGGGCTTTCCCGGGGAGGACGAGCGGGCATTTGAAAGCACCCTGGAACTCCTCGCAGCCTTGGTCCCCCTGAACCTGCACATCTTCCGGTATTCACGTCGGCCCGGCACCCGAGCGGCTCGGCTTCCTCACCAGGTCCCGGAGGAGGAAAAAGCTCGGCGGGCAGCGGTCCTCGCCGCCCGGGGCTGCCAGTGGGCCACCCAGGCCGCCCGCCGGTTCCTGGGGCGGATCCTCGAGGTGGTGCTGGAACACGAGGAGGGCGGGCTGTGGTGGGGGCATGCGGAGAACTACCTGCTGGTGGGCGTGGCCGCACCGGGGGCCAAACCGGGTAAAATCGTGACCGCACGCGTCCACGAGGTGAGGGAAGGGCGCGCCGTGGGGGTGATCGTAGATCGGCAGGAAAACAAGTGAGATCCCGCTTGGGGACCACTCCACAGTGGTTGGAGTCCTAGGGCAGTACAACCGCAACCTGAAGGTCATCTCCAGTGCCTTCTCCGGGGCCCGCATCGTGGCCCGGGGGGATAAGGTGCGCATCGAAGGGGACGAGGAACAGGTCGCCCAACTGGAGTGGCTGTTCGGCAAGCTCCTGGAGGTGGTGAAGGGGGACCACGTCCTCACCCCTGAGGAGGTGCGCTACCTCATCGCCCAGGTGCGGGAAGGTGGGAACCTGGAGGGACTGCTCACCGATGTGGTCCAGATCACCCACTGGGGGGAGACCATTCGCCCCAAGACCGAGGGGCAGCGGCGGTACGTGGAGGCCATCCATCAGCACGACGTGGTGTTCGCCATCGGCCCCGCCGGCACCGGGAAGACATACCTGGCGGTGGCGGTGGCCCTGGGCTACCTCAAGCGGGGTCAGGTGAAGAGGATCGTGCTCACCCGCCCGGCGGTGGAGGCGGGGGAGGAACTGGGCTTTTTGCCTGGGGATATCATGCAAAAGGTGAACCCGTATCTGCGGCCCCTTTACGACGCCATCTCTGACATGATCCCGATTTCTGAGTTCGAAAAGTACCTCCAGACCGGACGGATCGAGATAGCACCCCTGGCGTTCATGCGGGGCCGGACCCTGAACCACGCGGTCGTGATCCTGGACGAGGCCCAGAACACCACCCACACCCAGATGAAGATGTTCCTAACGCGCCTTGGCTTCGATTCCAAGGCGGTGATCACCGGAGACGTCACCCAGGTGGACCTGGAGGGGCGTGTTTCGGGGCTGCAAGAGGTCCAGGGGATCCTGTCTGGAATCCCTGGGATCGCCTTCGTGTACCTGGATCGGCGGGACGTAGTGCGACACCCGCTGGTGAAGGCGATCATCGAGGCGTATGAGCGCAGCGAGAAGGCACAAGAAAACGCCTCCCAAGCAAGCGACTGATCGCCCGTCCCTGCACTGGCCAGAGCTGATTCTACTGCTGGTAGTGGCGTTGGCGGCCACCGTTTGGGGCTGGAGCGGGGGGCGGGCGGTGTTGAGCCCCTGGCCCCAGCTCGCCGGGGGGGTGGTGGGCCTGACCGTGGCGGCGCTGCTTCTTGGGCGTCGGCTTCCCCCCTCGGAGCGGAGGCTGGGGCTGGGGCTCCTGGCAGCGGGGGCGATCCTCAGCCGGCTGGGGGCCATCGGTTCCCCGTATCTCCTGTTCTTCGGGGTAGCCGTGGGGATGGGGGCCCTGTTCTGGCCGGAGGAGTACGCGCTCCTGCTGCTCATCCCCTTGGCGGCCTGGGCGGCCCCCGCCCTGGGGGGCAGCCCCACCCTGGTGGCCCTCATCTCCGGGATCACCATGGTGGCCTTGGCCAAACGGGCCCGCCGGGGCCGGGACCTGATGCTGGCCGGGTTGGGGGCGGGCCTGGCCGGGGGGGTGGCAGCGGCGGCCATCGCCCCCCACACGGGGCCGCTGGGGGCCGGGGCGGCTACCCTGGCCGGCCCCGCCTCTGCCCTCCTCATTTGGGCCTTTCTCCCCGTAGTGGAACGGTGGGTGGACCGCACCAGCCCCCTGTCGTTGGTGGAGCTCCTCAACCCCGCCCACCCCCTGCTGGAATGCCTCCGGAACGAGGCCCCAGGGACCTACTACCATTCCCGGGATGTGGCCGCCCTGGCCGAGGCCGCCGCCCGGGCAGTGCGGGCCGACCCCTTATTGGCCGCGGTGGGAGGCCTGTACCACGACATCGGCAAGCTCCTCCGCCCCCACTTCTTCGCGGAGAACCAAAACGGCACCAATCCCCATGACGAACTGGCCCCCTCCATGTCCAAGGTGGTGCTCGCTTCCCACGTCAAGGAAGGGGTGGAACTAGGACGTCGGTACGGGCTCAGGGCTGACGTCCTCAAGTTCGTGGCCACCCACCACGGCACCACCGTCATGCGCTACTTCTCCGATCAAGGGGCCGCCCAAGGCCTGTCGGAGGACGAGTTCCGCTACGACGCCCCTCTTCCGGACACCAAGGAGACCGCCATCGTGATGCTGGCCGACTCGGTGGAGGCCTATTCCCGGGGGGCGGAGCGGAACGACCTGGCGGAACTGGTGGACCGGGTGATCGAGGACCGGCGCCGGGATGGGCAACTAGATCGGTCCCCCCTCACCTTCGGGGACCTCCCCCGGATCAGGCGCGCCTTCCTGGAGGTGCTGCAAGGGATGGCCCACCGCCGGGCCACGGATTATCCTCCCCTGGGGTGATCCGAGGTGGTGGAAGACCTTGACGCCATAAAGCGGCGGATCGAGGAGCTGAGGGAGGAGATCCGCAAACACGACTACCACTATTATGTACTCAACCAGCCCCTGATCTCGGACGCCGAGTACGACCGGCTGTTCCGGGAGCTGGAGGAGCTGGAGGAGAAGTACCCCCAGTTTGTGACCCCTGACTCCCCCACCCAGCGGGTGGGGGCCCCCCCGGCGGAGGAGTTCCGCCCGGTCCGACACGCCATCCCCATGTTGTCCCTCCAGAACTGCTTCTCCGAGGAGGAGTTCCTGGAGTGGGACCGGCGGGTGAGGCGCCTGCTGGGCGGGGAGAAGCCGGTCTACATCTGCGAGCCGAAGCTGGATGGCCTGTCGGTGGAGCTGGTGTACGAGGACGGGGTGTTCACCGTGGGGGCCACCCGGGGGGACGGCTACGTGGGGGAGGACGTGACCCGCAACCTGCGCACCATCCGCCAGATCCCGCTCAAGCTCCTTCCCTTGAACGGGAAGGTACCTCGCCTTCTGGAGGTGCGGGGCGAGGTGTACATGGAGAAGGAGGACTTCAAGCGCCTCAATCGGGAGCGCGAGCGGAACGGGGAACCGCCCTTCGCCAACCCCAGGAACGCCGCCGCCGGGTCCCTCCGACAGCTCGATCCCAACATCACCGCCACCCGCCCCCTGAAGGCGTTCTTCTACGCCCTGGGGCGGGTCGAGGGCCTCACCATCCGCACCCAGGAGGAGCTCCTCACCACCTTGTCTAAGCTGGGGTTCCCGGTCAACCCCCTGTGGAGGCGGTGCGAGACCCCAGAGGAGGCGATCGCCTTCTACCGGGAGCTCCTGGAAAAGCGGGACGAGCTCCCCTACGAGGCCGACGGGGTGGTGGTAAAGGGGAACGATTTCTCCCAGCGGGAGGTGCTGGGGGAGGTGTCCCGCGCCCCCCGGTGGGCCATCGCCTTCAAGTTCCCGGCCGAGGAGGCCACCACGAAAGTGGTAGATATCGTGGTCCAGGTGGGGAGGACCGGCGCCCTCACCCCGGTGGCCATCTTGGAGCCGGTGGAGGTATCCGGGGTCACCGTGTCCCGGGCCACCCTACATAACGAGGACGAAGTCAAGCGCAAGGACGTGCGGATCGGGGACTGGGTGGTGGTGCGCCGGGCCGGGGAGGTGATCCCGGAGGTGGTGAAGTCCATCCCCGAGCGCCGTACCGGGAAAGAACGGGAGTTCAGGATGCCG
>JAJOKL010000023.1:4353-20613 GCA_021129895.1 Candidatus Bipolaricaulota bacterium | reverse complement strand
CGCCCCCCTTCCTCCCATAGCGGGAGTTTTTCTAACAGCCCGGGGTCCAAGTTCATCACCCGCACCTCCGGGTGATCCAGGAGTTCCAGCCCCACCCCGTAGGCCTTGATTTGCACCTTGTCCCCGATCTGAAGTTTCTCTAACACCTCAGGCGGAAAGTCCACCAACACGTGCTCGATGCCCCCGTGCTTTCCGATGACCACGCCCCGAGCCCCCTTGGCGTCCCCGCTGGCCACGCGGGCCTCGTTCCCCACACAAGCCAGGTAGTTGAGCCCGTAGTTGGTGTCCGGCAGGTACTCCTTGTCCTTGGCCAGGTTGCGCAGGGACACCCCGGGCTCCACGTGATCCGCAGCCCACCCCACCGCCGGGTCCCCCACCCGCAGGTTGTAGGTAATCCCACCCACCCCGGGCAGCACCACCGGCCGCCCATCGTGGGTGATGCGGTAGCCACCAGGCCTGATGGTGGGGTTGGTCACCTCCCCCAGCACCGAGATCATTACCAGCCGATCCTGATTAGTACGCATTCCTCCTCCTTTAGAAATGCTTCAGGTACTTGAGGACCTCGAACAGCTCGTCGATGGCCTCTTGGCCCCGCCCCTCCTGGATGGCATCCCGCACGCAGTGATGGGTGTGGGCCCGGGCTAGGATGCGGGCCGTCCGGGAGATGATCCCCTGCACCGCCGCGATCTGCTTCAGGATGTCCACGCAGTACTGCTCCTCCTCCACCATCTTCCTGATCCCGGCCAGGTGCCCCTCGGCAGTCCGGAGCTGCCGCACTATCTGGGCCTTCAGTTTAGGATCTTCCCGTAGGCTGCTTGTCGGACTCATGTGCCCTCCTTCAAGGTCACCCACCTGGGGTGGGTCAAGTGTACCGACACATAGCGTATTCCACTAACCGGTGCTTGCCCCCTCTCCCCGCGCCTCCTATCCTTGCCCCAAGTGAGGTGAGAGGGAAGTGGCCATCCTGGTGGACAGCGAAACGCGCGTGCTGGTGCAGGGGATCACCGGAAGCGAAGGGACGTTCCACACCCGTCACATGGTGGCCTACGGCACCCGGGTGGTGGCCGGGGTCACCCCGGGGAAAGGGGGGCAGACCCTGGACGGGATCCCGGTCTACGATTCGGTGCGGGATGCCTTAAGGGAACATGAGATAGACGCGTCCATCCTGTTCGTGCCGGCCCCGTTCGCCCCGGACGCCATGCTGGAGGCGGCCGACGCCGGAATCCCCCTGTTGGTGTGCATCACCGAGGGGATCGCCCTCCACGATATGCTAAAGTGCTACCACCTGCTGCGGGGATACGGGGGGCGCCTAATCGGCCCCAACTGCCCCGGGCTCATCTCTCCGGGGAAGGCGAAGCTGGGGATCATGCCGGGCGAGGTTTTCAGACCGGGTCCGGTGGGGATCATCTCCCGCTCCGGCACCCTCACCTACGAGATCGCCTCCCACCTCTCGCGGGCCGGGATCGGCCAGTCCACCGTGGTGGGGATCGGCGGCGATCCCATCATCGGGTCCACATTCACCGAACTTTTGCCCTTGTTCGCGGAGGACCCGGAAACGGAGCTGGTGGTGCTGGTGGGGGAGATCGGGGGGGCGGCGGAGGAGGCCGCGGCCGACTACGTGGCCGAGCACATGAAAAAACCGGTGGTGGCCTACATCGCCGGCTTCTCCGCCCCGCCGGGGAAGAGGATGGGGCACGCCGGGGCCATCATCTCCGGAAGCGAGGGCACTGCTGAGGCCAAGGCGAGGCGCCTGGAGGCCCGGGGGATCCCGGTGGCTCGGACCCCGGCCCAGGTGGCGGAGCTGGTGAAGGAGCGCCTTTCGTGAAGAGCTTAGGGTTGGTGGGCCTGCCCAACGCGGGGAAATCCACGATCTTCAATGCCCTCACCTCCGCCGGGGCCAAGGTGGAGGCTTACCCCTTCTGCACCATCGACCCCCACCACGGAGTGGCCCCGGTGCCCGACCCCCGCCTGGATCGGCTCCACTCCCTGTTCCCGGACAAGAAGAAGGTGCCGGCGACAATCGAGGTGGTGGACATCGCCGGGTTGGTGAAAGGGGCGGCCCAAGGGGAGGGCCTCGGAAACCAGTTCCTCTCCGAGATCCGGGGGGTTGACGCCATCCTGCACGTGGTGCGGTGTTTTGAGGACCCGGATGTGGCCCATCCCACCGGGACCTTGGACGTGCGCCGGGACATCGAGATCGTGGAGACCGAGCTCCTTTTGAAGGACCTGGAGACCCTGGAGCGGAGGCGGGCCCACATCAAAAAACTCGCGCAGACCGGGGACAAGGAGGCGAGAAAGGAGCTTGAGCTCCTGGAGCGGCTGATCCAGGCGGTGGGAGCGGGGACCCCGATCCGGGCCCTGGGCCTTTCCGTTGATGAGCTCTCCCGTCTGAAGGACCTCTCCCCCCTCACCGCCAAGCCGGTGCTGTACGTGGCCAATACCGGGGACGAGGGGGAGAACGAGCACTCCCGGGCGGTGGCGGAGGTGGCCCGGGAGCGGGGTGCCGGCTGGGTGGTCATCCGGGGGCGGCTGGAGGCGGAGGTGGCCGAAGCGGCCGAGGGGGAGGAGGAAAGGCGGGCTTTTTTGAGCGAGTGGGGCCTGGCGGAGTCGGCCCTGGCCCGCCTGGCGCGGGCTGCCTATGAGCTCTTGGACCTGGTCACCTTCTACACGTTCGAGGGGCCGGAGGTGCGGGCCTGGCCCGTGCGTAAGGGGACGACCGCCCCTGAGGCCGGCGGGGTCATCCACTCCGACTTCCGCGATCGGTTCGTCCTGGCCGAGGTCATGGACCTGGAGGAGCTTTTGGCCGCCGGCTCAGACAAGGTGCTACGCGAGCAGGGGAAGATCACGCGGGCGGGCAGGGACTACCTCGTCCGCGACGGGGACGTGATCCACTTCATCTGCGCCTGATGAGGACCCTGGCCCTCCTCATTATCACCGCCATTTGGGGCTGGACCTTCGTGCTGGTGAAGGAGGGTGTGGCTGAGGTCGGCCCGTTCTGGTTCCTGGCCCTCAGGTTTCTCATCGCCTCCGCCCTCGCCCTGCCCCTTCTCTTTCGGCGCCTGCGAACAAGCCACCTCCGGGACTGGGCCCGCGGGGCGGTGCCGGGGGCAGTGCTGTTCGCTGGCTATTTCTTCCAGACCTGGGGGCTCGTTTACACCACCGCCCAAAAGTCCGGGCTCATCACCGGCCTTTCCGTGGTGCTGGTGCCGCCCATCGCCTGGCTCTGTGGTCAGAAGACCTCCGGGAGGACGTGGGCCGGGGCCGTTCTGGCCGCGCTGGGGCTGTCGCTGTTGGTGCTGGGTGGGAGGGAGCCCCTGGGGCCCACCGGCTTCGGCGATTTCCTCACCATCCTCTGCGCCCTGGCCTTCGCCCTGTACCTGGTGCTTTTGGACCGGTACACGAAGACCGGGGATTTTCTGAGTTTGTTTGCGCCCCAACTGGGGGTGGTGGCGCTGCTCTCCCTGGTGGGGGCCTTCATCTGGGAGGTCCCCACCTTCTCCCTGTCCCCCCGCACCTGGCAGGCGATCCTGATCACCGGGGCCCTGGCCAGCGCCCTGGCCTTCTTCGTGCTCACTTGGGTGCAGCGGCGATCCACCGCCGCCTACACTGCCATCGTGCTCGCCACCGAGCCCGCGTTCGCCGCCCTGTTCGGCTGGCTGCTTTTGGGGGAGTCGCTAGGTGGGCTTCAGATCTTGGGAGGCCGGCCTCATCTTCCTGGGGATCATGACCCCCCAGCTTAAAGGCATAGGCCCGCGCTAGCGCCCGGGAAGCTGACCTCCCCGCAGCCTCGCAATAAGCTGCCTCGGAACTCCCAAAAGCCGATTTGGTGTCAACCACAGAAACCACCAAGGGCGCAGAGGACGCAAAGACAAACCGCAGCGGAAGCTCGCCATAGCGGATACCCTCCCAGCAGCGTTACAGCGGCGGCTTGGAAAAAAGGGCTTCGGCCAGGGGGAGGTCATTGGGGTGGGTGATCTTGAGGTTTTTTGGGTCCCCGGGGACGGTGGCCACCGGGGCCCCCACCGCAAGGAGGGCGGCGGCGTCGTCGGTGAGGGAAAGGCCCTTCCGCTCCGGCTCCTCCAGCGCCGAAAGGAGGTGGTCCCGCCGGAACCCCTGGGGGGTCTGGATCCGGACCAGCCCCCTCCGGGGCACGGCCTGGGGTCGCAGGAACCCCCGCTCGTCCAGGTATCTCACCGTGTCCACCACCGGGAGGGCCGGTACCGCCGCCCCGTGCTCCTTCGCCGCTTCCAGCACCCGGCGGATGAGGTTTGGGGTCACTAAGGGACGGGCGGCGTCGTGGATGAGGACGTACTTCCCCCCGGCAGCCTCCACCCCAGCCCGGGCGGAGTCCTGCCGCCTTTCACCCCCGGAGACCAGCCGCAGCGGAAGCGGAACCCCCGCCAGGACCTCAGCTACCAGCTCCTCCTCCCCGGGGCGGGCCACCACCACCAGCTCCCCCACCGCCCCGGAGACCACGAACGCGTCCGCACACCAAACCAGCAGTGGACGGCCCCGCAGGGTGGCAAACGCCTTCCCCCCGCCGAATCTCTCCCCCCGGCCGGCGGCCAGGATGACCCCGCTCGCCTCGAGGCTCACCCCTCCTCAGCCGGGCGGGCGAAGGACAGTTCCCGCAGGCCAGTCCCGCCCGGCTGGATGGCATACGCCCCCCAACGGTCCCCCCGGTCGGAGTTGAACACGATCTCCCCGGTCGCGGCCCAGTTGGGGTTGGCGTCCACCGCTGGGCTGGTGGTCACCCGGAAGATCTGCCCGGTGGCCACATCGATGGTGAAGATGTCCCAGTTGTCCTTCTCCTGGGAGGCCATGAACGCGAGTTTAGTGCCGTCCGGGGACCAGGTGGGGTATATCTCGTCGAAGTCGTTGGAGGTGAGTTGTCTTTCCTCCTTGGACTCCAGGTCCATGATGAACAGCTCGTAGCTGTTCTCCCCTTTGGCCACGTAAGCCAGGTACCTTCCATACGGAGAGACCACCGGCTGCCAGAAATCCACCGGCTTTTGCTCCCCGCCCCCGAGGAACATGCAGCCCCCCAAAGCCGCCCCCAGCGACAGGAGCAAGGCCAATGTCACCGCCGTTTTGAACACGACTTCCCTACCTCCTTTCCAGTACAATCCGGGCGATCCAAGTTGCCACATTGTACGCATGGGGCAGCCACTAGCGCCACGTCCGGCCCGGGGCAGAACGTGGCGAGTTTGCTGGAGTGGGCATGTCAGGAGCTGGCCGCCCACGGCATCCCCAACCCGGCCCGGGAGGCGAGGGCGCTTCTCACCCTGGCGTGCTTTGGGGACCGACCGGCCCCCTCCTCCAGGCTGTCCCCGTTTCTGCGGAGCAGGTTTCGGCGCCTGGTTGAGGCGCGCTGCCGCGGGGTCCCCTTTCCCCTTTTGGAGGGCCGCACCGGGTTCTTGGACTTCGAACTCAAGGTGTGGCCCGGGGTGCTGATCCCCCGGCCGGAGACCGAAGGGCTGGCGGAGCTGGCCATCGAGCTCGCTCGAAGGCTTCCTCCCAGCCCGCGGGCGTTGGACCTGGGCACCGGCACCGGGGCCCTGGCCATCGCCCTGGCCCGCGCCCGCCCGGACCTCACGGTGCTGGCGGTGGACGTCGATCGGCGGGCCCTGGCCTGCGCCCGCTGGAACGTGGCCAGCCTGGGCCTGGAAGGCCAAGTGGAGGTGCGGCGCTCGCACTGGTTCTCGCAGGTGCCGGGACGGTTCCACCTCATCGCGTCCAACCCCCCGTACGTAGCCCGGGAGGAGTTTTTCTCTCTCCCCTCAGAAGTGCGGTGTTTTGAGGCCAGAAGAGCGCTGGACGGAGGGGAGAAAGGACTTGAGGCCCTGAAGCTCATCCTGCGAGAAGCCCCGGATCACCTCCACCCCGGGGGGTGGCTGCTTTTGGAGCTCGCCCCGGGGCAAGGGGGGAAGGTGATCCGATTTGCACAAGCCACCCGCCGTCTGGTAGAAACAAGGGTGGTGCACGACCTTGCGGGAAAGGAGCGGTACTTTATAGGCCGATGCAGGTAGCCATTCAGGTATCGGAACTGCGGTTCGCAACGGAGGATGGTGTCCTTGTCCTGGATGACATCTCGTTCGGGGTCCCCAGGGAGGGGTTCGTGCTGGTGGTAGGCCCACCTTCCTCGGGGAAGACCCTGCTTTTGAAGCTCATCCTCCGGGAGCTTCCCCCAAGCGGGGGGCAGATCCTGCTCATCGGCCGGAACGTGGCCCGCTTGTCCGCCAAGAAGGTGAGCCGGCTTCGCCGCCGGGTCGGGTACGTGCCCGAAGACCCCCCCATCGTCGAGGACCGCACGGTGGTGGGGAACTTGCTTTTTAAGCTGCGGGCGCTGGGGCTGAGGGGGGAGGAGCTGGAGGAGGAGCTGGAGCGGGCCCTGGATCTCACCCAACTCGCCGGGCTGGCTGACGAGCCAGCCGGGGAGCTGCCCCCACTGGAGCAGGCCCGGCTGGCGGTTGCCCTGGCCATCTGCCCTCAGCCGGTGGTGCTGCTGGCGGATGATCCGTTTCGCCCGCTCTCGGCGGCGGAAACGGAGCGGCTCATGGACACTTTGCTGGGACTGCAGTCCGCCGGGGTAGCGCTCCTTGCCACCACCCGCAATGCTGAGCTCCCGGAGCGGTTCGGGTTTCCCCCCCATCCCCCCAAGGGGGAAGAGTCGTGGGGCACGGTGTACCTGCGCCAGGGGGTGGGCACGTGAACCGAGCGGTCCTGTTTCTGGTGGGTGAAGGGCTTAAAGCGGCGCGCAAGGCGTTCCCGAGGCTTCTGGCCTGGGCCCTGGCGTTGGCGCTCACCTTGCTGGCCGGCACTGCCCTGCTGGTGCTGCCCCCCGGTGGACGCCCCGGGGCCCCCACCACCGAAGCGCTGCTCCTGGCCACCTTGTCCCCGCAGCTGTCGGAACGGGAGATAAACGAGCTGGCGTGGGAGCTATGGGCCCTGCCGGAGGTGGTGCAGGTGAGCTTCCGCTTCCCGGGGGAGGCGGACCCACTTCCCGTGGAGGAGCGAGCCCTGGTGCTGCTCCTCTCCCAACCCGCCCAGCGAGGCGTGGTGCAGGAGGCGCTGATGGAAAGGCCTGGGATAACCGGGGTCCGATACCTGGAGCGCACCCTGAAGCCGCCGCCCCGGCTGCCCGCTTTGGCGAGGGTGCTGGCCCTGGTGGGGGTGGTGCTGGCGCTGGGGTTAACGCTGGTGTTGGGTCGGGAAAGCGTCCTGGCAGTGGCCAAGGGGTGGGGGAAAGCCCTGAGGCTACTGCTCACCGCCGGAGTGGCCGAATCCACCTTGCGGATCCCGTTCCTGGTGGTGGGGGCGGTGGTGGGGCTGGTGGGAGGGGCGGTATATGTGGGCATCCTCTGGGGAGCCATAAGCTGGGCGGGCCACTATCCCCAGGTGCGGGAGGTGGTCCCAGTCCTGTTCCAACGCGGATCTTTGGCCACCGGGCTGGGCCTCGCCGTTGGGATCCTGCTGGGGGTGGTGGGGGGGTTGGTGGGCTTCCCCGGCCGTCGGGCTCACTCGTAACGGAGCGCCTCCACCGGGGGCAGGGCGGCCGCCCGCCGGGCGGGAGGCAACCCGGAGACGGCCCCGATTGCGAACGAGAAGGCCAGTGCCCCCAGGATGAGCCCCGGGCTGGCCACCGCGGAGAACCCGTCCTCCCGCTGGAATAGCTTCCCCACCACTGCCGCCGCGGCCTTGGCCACCCCCAGCCCCACGAGCAATCCCAAGCTCCCCCCCGCCAGGCCCATTAGCCCCGACTCGAACAGGAACATGAGCAGCACTTGGGAATCTCGGGCCCCTACCGCCTTCATCACCCCGATCTCCCGCGTCCGCTCCAACACCGCGGTGTACATGGTGTTCATCACCCCGATCCCCCCCACCAGGATGGAGATGCCGGCGATCCCGGCCAGGAACGCCTGCACCCCCCCAAGCACAGTGCGGATCCTTTGGGTGATCTCCTCGAATCCAACCACCTCCGCCCCGGTCTGGGCCAGCACCCGCTCCACTTCGGCCTTCACCTCGGCCACGTCCGCATCCGGGGCTATCTTTACAAAGGCGAGCTGGGCCAAGTCCGGCCCGGGGAATAATTCCTTGAGATCAGAGTAGAGCACAAACAGGGAGTCGTTGATGGGCACGCCACCGAAGGCCATCCCCCCTCGCTCCTCCTTCTCCACCAGGATCCCCGTCACCCGGAAGGGGCGGTCCTCTATCGACACCACGTCACCCACGTTCGCGCCCAAGGAGGCAGCGGCCCGGGCCCCCAACACCACCTGCCCCCGCTCGGTCAGCCCTTCCCCGGCTGCCAGCTCCAGATCGAGCTCCCCCACGAACTCCTCCATGGCCGGGTCATACCCGGTGACTGACAGGAATCCAGCTCGGGCCGGTCCCTCCACGAAGCCGGTCTCGGTTCGCACCGCCACCGCCGCCTCCACCCCTGGAATTCCCTCCAGGGCCGCCAGATCCAGCTCGATGCGGGCCTGAAAGCTTCGCCCCTCCGGGGTGATAAGCAGGGTGTTGAACCCCATGATCCGTTCCACCTCGTGGGTGATGGACCGCTCCAAGCCCTGACCGATGGAGATCAACGCCACCACCGCGGCGGTGCCGATATCGTGAGTGACCAGCACCAAGGTCTTCCCGGCCTCGTTCAAGTCCCGTAGGAGCCCCAGGATCTCCTGGCCGGAGGTGGAGTCCAGGTTGCCGGTGGGCTCATCCGCCAGGATCAGCTGCGGGTCAGCGGCCAGCGCCCGGGCGATGGCCACCCGCTGGCGCTCCCCGCCGGAGAGCTGGCCTGGCCGGTGGCGGGCCCGGGCCGACAGGCCCACCGCGGCCAGGAGCTCCGCCGCCCGAGCCCGGCGCCGCTCCCTCGCAACCCCCTGGAACACCAGCGGCAGCTCCACGTTCTCCTGGGCGGTCAAGGTGGGGATGAGGTTGAAGGTTTGGAACACGAACCCGATGTGGCGGCCCCGGAGTTCGGCCAGTTTGGCCGAGCGCAAGCTGGTTACGTCCTCCCCCTGCCACAACACCCTCCCAGAGGTGGGCCGGTCCAGGAGGCCGGCGATGTGGAGCAATGTGGACTTGCCCGAGCCAGAGGGCCCCATGATGGCCGGGAACGCCCCCTCCGCTAGCTTCAGGTCCACCCCCCGCAGGGCGAGCACTTCCACCTGGCCCATGCGATAGGCCTTGGTCACCCCCTCCAGGGCGAGGAGCGGTCCCTTCATGGTCGGCCGTACTCGGTAAGGAGCATCTCGAAAGCCAGCTCCTCCCCCTCCCACACCCGCAGCAGGGGCAGGAAATACACGGGATCGGACAAGGCCAGGCCCAGCTCCACCCGGCGGCCGTCCTCGGTCTCGTACTCCCCAAGCAGGCAAGTGATCCCGGCGATCTCGGCCGTCTCCCGCACCAGGAAGATGATCCCACCGGGCAGGGCGTACTCCTCTCCTCCTCCAGGCCGGTCACCTCAAGCCGCAGGGTTTGCGGGGAGGGAAGATCCGTACCTGATAGCTGCCAGATCATAGTGGTGGTACCCAGGGGGAAGTCGGCCAAATCCGCCTGGGCCAGGGCCCACCAGCCCGCCAAAAGCAGCGCTAACACCACACACATCGGTTTAATCATCCTGGTTCACCCCGCTGTTGGTTTTGACCTCCACCCGGCCCGCCTTGAGGCGCAACAGCCCTTGCTGGAGCAGCAGATAGATCCCCAGCGCCACGAACGCCAGCTCCGCCACCCGGTACATGACCGAGAACGCCAGCGCCCCGGAGGCACGGATCCCCAGCAGGGAGAAGATGCCCATCCGCCCGCCCTCCGCCACCCCCATCCCCCCGGGGGTGATCCAGAAGAAGGCGGTGAGGAAGGCGTTGAGGGTGAAGTAGAGGGAAAGCTGGGGGGCGGAGAACAGGGTCCTGTGGGTGAAGTAGAAGAACACCTGGGGGCGCAGGTAATTGAAGAACACGGCCAGGATCTGGAACGCGAAGGCCGCGGCGGTGCAGGCCAAGTGTTTGGTGAAGGCATGGAAGATCTCCTGCTCCGTCTCGGACACCTTGGCCGCAGCCCGCAGGAGCTTGCCCCGCCCGGGGAGGACCCGGGCCAGGAGCCGGATCAGCCGCGAGATCCAGTGATAATTGCGGGCGAAGGAGAAGATGGCCAGCCCCAAAAAGCCGGCCATGATCCCCAACGTGATTCCCACCGCCCGCTTGTCGGCCAAGGTGAACTGGGGGGAGATGAGCACGAAGAAACCGCCCAAGGAGGCGAAGAGGAGCAACGCCACCCCGGCCAGGAGCCGCTCCACCACCACCGTGGCCATGACCCGGGCCATGGGCACCCCGGCTCGCTTGGAAACGAGATATGCCCGCACCGGCTCCCCACCCAGGTACATGGAGGGGGTGAGGTAGCTGATCGAATAGCCCGACACCAACGCTACCCCCAAGCCGGACCAGGGGACCCTGATCCCGGCCCCACGCAGCAGGATGCCCCAGCTTATGAGCCAGGCCACCAGGCTGCACAGCACGTTCCCCAGCACCGCCAGGAACCCCCACAGCCCCACCGCTTTGAGGTTGGCCAGCACCTGGCCCGGGCCGGACACGTAGATGAGCCCCCCCAGCAGGGCCGAGCCCACCCCGATCAAAACCAAAAGCCACCAGGACTTATTCGCCCGCATCCCTACTTCCTCCCCTCGACCCGGGAGGCTGGATTGACCCACCGCCGGAGGCCAGATTTAAAGGGGGAAACCTCAGTGCCGTCCCTTCCCTCTCCCCTCATGGGCCCCATGATTGGCCCCAATCTACCACAGCCCCGGGGCGGAGTGCAAACCTAGGCACCGGGGAGCCGGGAGAGGAGCAACGACAACGCCGCCTCAGTTGCCGACCAGCGCACCCCCTGCCGGGAGCCGGCGAACCGGTGTTGCCGCACCTCCACCTCCCCGTCCGGGGTGGCCAGGGCGATGTACACCAGGCCCACCGGCTTCTCGGGGGTCCCGCCCCCTGGGCCGGCGATGCCGGTGATGGCCAGGGCGTAGTCGGCCCCGAACGCCGATCGCACCCCTCGGGCCATGGCCCGGGCGCACTCCGGGGACACCGCCCCGTGCTCCACCAGTACCTCCTTTGGGACGCCGAGCAACTGCTCCTTGGCCGAGTTGGCGTAGGACACGATCCCTCCCAGGAAGTAATCCGACGCCCCCGGCACCTCGGTGATGCGCATGGAGAGGAGCCCCCCGGTGCAGGATTCGGCCACCGCCAGCGTCACCCCCAGTTCCCGCAGCCTCCTTCCCACCTCCAGCTCAAGCACGCTCCACCTCCAGCTTCGCCCGGAGGGAGCGGGCGATCTCCACCAGGTCCCCCCGCAGCAGCACCGCTGCTCGGTCGTCGAATGGGGTGGGATCCCGGTTGGCGATGATGATGCTGGCCCCGTGGGCCGCCGCCTGGGGCACCAGCCCCGCCACCGGCCACACGGTAAGGGAGGTCCCTAGGACAAACAGGAGATCACACTTGCTCACCTCGGCTTGAGCCCGCTGAAAATCAGGGGTCAAGTCCTCCCCGAACAGTACCACGTCCGGCTTCACCAGGCCGCCGCACGGGCAGCGGGCCACCTTCTCCTCCCTTGCTCGGTCAGCGATCCAGGCCAAAGGGTATTTCTGACCGCACCCCAAGCAGGTGCCGGTGCGGGCGTGGCCGTGCACTTCCAGCACGTTGCGGGAGCCGGCTGCTTGGTGCAGGCCATCGATGTTCTGGGTGATCACCCCCCGGAGTAGCCCTCGGGCCTCGAGCTCGGCCAGGAGCTCGTGCACCGGGTTGGGGCGGGCTTGTTTCATCCTCTCGAACCGCCAGATCCAAAACGCGTAAAACTCCTCAGGGTGCCGGCGGAACCCCTCCAGTGAGGAAACCCGCTCGGGATCATGGTGGCGCCACAGGCCGTCCGGTCCCCGGAAATCCGGGATGCCGGAAGGGGTGGACACCCCTGCTCCGGTGAGGGCCCAGGCGTATCGACTGGTGCGGATAAGCCGGGCGGCCTCCTCAACGCTTCCCTCCAACATGGGGAAAGTGTGCTGGTTCCCACCTCGGGCCGCAACCGGGGATTTGCCGGAGGTGGCTCAGCAAACTATCATGGGGGAGAAGGGGGGTAGACATGGCCGGCCATTCAAAATGGGCAAACATCAAATACAGAAAGGAGCGGCAGGACAAGAAGCGCTCCAACCTGTTCTCCAAGCTGACCAGGGAGATCATCGTCTGTGCTAGGCAGGACCCCAACCCGGACACCAACCCCTCCCTGGCCGCGGCCGTCGAGCGGGCTCGGGCGGCCAACATGCCCAAGGAGAACATCGAGCGGGCCATCAAGAGGGCCACCGGGGACCTGGAAGGGGCCCGCTACGAGGAAGTCATCTACGAAGGATACGGCCCCGGAGGGGTAGCCATCCTGGTCCGTTCCCTCACCGATAACCGTAATCGCACCGCCGCCGCGGTGCGGCACATCTTCGAGTCCCACGGCGGTTCCCTGGGCACTGAGGGCTGCGTGGCCTGGCAGTTCGAACGGCGGGGCGTGATCCAGGTGGAAAAGATCCCGGAGGGGTTGGGTGTGGAGGAACTGGTGCTCCTGGCCATCGAGGCGGGAGCGGAGGACTTCTCACAGGACGATGGCACCCTCACCTTCTACACCGCGCCCACGGACGTGGCCAAGGTGCGGGACGGCCTCAAGGAGGCCGGGGTGGAGGTGGCCCGGGCGCAGCTTTCCATGGTCCCCAAGTCCACGGTCCGGGTGGAGGGAAAGGAGGCCGAGCGCCTCCTCAAGCTCCTGGACGAGCTGGACGAGCAGGAGGACGTGCAGGAGGTGGTGGCCAATTTCGAGGTGCCCGACGAGGTGCTAGCCCGGGTGGAGAGCGGCTAAGGAGGGGACATGCGGTATCTAGTGGTAGCGGTATTGGTGATGGTGGGCCTGCTAGGCGGGGGCCTAACCGGGATGGCACGGGAGGAGCCCAACTTCATCCCACTGCTCCACGGCACCGCCTCGTTGATCCTGCCGGGGTTGGGGCAGTACCTGAACGGGGAGTACGACAAGGCCCTCACCCACTTCCTGGTGCTGGTGGTCATCCACGTGGGGGCGGGGTATATCGCTGATCTAATGCCCTGGGGGTACTACCGCTATTACCTGGTGAGCGGACTCCACGCCCTGTGGGCGATCTACTCGGCCATCGACGCCTACGAAACCGCCTTGGAACTGGAAGGGCTGTCCTTGAACGTCTCCCCCACCCGGGTGGAGCTGGCCTGGAATTTTTAGGCAGGAGCGGGTGGGAGAAACGATCCGCATCGTGATCGAGACGGCCGCCACTGGACCGGTGGCGGCCGAGCTTGATCCGGACAAGGCTCCGCGTACCGTGGCCGCCATCAGGGCGGCCCTCCCCATCACTGGGATCGCCCGGCGCTGGGGGGAAGAGGTGTACTTCGAGATCCCGGTGCAAGCGGGGCCGGAATCCCAGGTAGAGGTGGTGGAGGCGGGGGAGCTGGGCTATTGGCCGCCGGGGAAGGCCTTGTGCATTTTTTTCGGTCCCACCCCTGCCTCACGCAGCCCGGATGAGATCCGCCCGGCCAGCCCGGTGAACCCCATCGGCCGGGTGCTGGGGGACCCCCACCTGTTCGGGAAAGTGCAGGAGGGGGAAAGGATCGTGGTCCGGCTGGCCCGGGACTGAACTTCCGCCGATTAGACCGGGCGGAGAAACGAAAGGGGGAATGAAGTGGAACTGCTGAAGCGGTTGTCTGAAGCAAGTGGGGTGCCCGGCCGGGAGGAGGAGATCCGGGCCCTGATCCGCGAGGCCCTGGAAGGCCATGTGGACGAGCTCCGGGTGGACCGGCTGGGGAACCTGATCGCCAGAAAGAAGGGGGGCGGCCCCAAGGTGGTGGTGGCCGCCCACATGGACGAGATCGGATTCTTGGTCTCCCATGTGGACGAGAAGACAGGCTACCTGAGGGTAGAACCGATGGGGGGATTCGACCCCCGCACCCTGATCGCCAAACGGGTGGTGGTCCACACCGCCAGCGGCCCCCTGGTGGGCCTGATCGGCATAAAGCCCATCCACATCCTCACCGAAGAGGAGAAGAAAAAGGAGCTCAAGGTCTCCGACCTGTTCGTTGACCTGGGGCTTCCCGGGGAGAAGGTGAAGGAGCGGGTGCGCCTGGGCGACCCGGTGACCCTGCGGCAGGACTTCCTGGAGGTGGGGGAGCTGGTGTCCGGCAAGGCCCTGGACGACCGGGTGGGAGTCTATGTGGGGATTGAAGCTCTGAAGAGGCTGGGGGAGCACCAGGCCGACATCTACTTCGTGGGCACGGTGCAGGAGGAGGTGGGCCTGCGGGGGGCCCGCACCAGCGGCTTTGCCATCGCCCCGGAGATCGGGGTGGCCCTGGACGTGACGTTGGCCTGCGATATGCCTGGGGTGCAGGAGCATCAGCGGATCACCCAGCTGGGCAAGGGGGTGGCCATCAAGGTGAAGGATTCTGCTTCCATCTCCCATCCGGGGCTGGTGAGGTTTCTGGTGGAGCTCGCCGAGGAGCGGGACATCCCGTACCAACTTGAGATCCTGCCCCGGGGCGGGACGGACGCCGGGGGGCTGCAGCTCGCGCGGGAGGGGGCGGCGGTGGTGACCCTGTCCATCCCCACCCGGTACGTGCACTCAGTGGTGGAGGCGGCCCACGTGCGGGACATCGAAGCCGCCATCGACCTCTTGGCCGCCTTCCTCGAGCGCTGCCACGAGGCGGACCTCCGCCTGTGAGGAACCGCGGGAGGGGGCGATGGCGAGGCTCCTTTTCAAGAACATCGAGGTAATTGTCACATTCGATCCGGAGGGACGGGAGCTCAGGGGCGCTTGGCTCCTGGTGGAGGGAAACCGGATCGCGGCGTTGGGGGAGGGGGAGCCGCCGCCGGGGCCGTTCGACGAGGTGATCGACGGCCAGGGCAAAGTCCTGATCCCGGGGATGGTGAACACCCACCATCACCTGTACCAGACCCTGTTCCGGGCCGTGCCCGGGGCCGCCGACAAGAAGCTGTTCGATTGGCTCGTGTTCCTGTACGAGCGCTGGCGGGGGATCGACGAGGAGGCGGTCTATGTGTCCACCATGGTCGGCTGCATGGAGCTCCTACTCTCGGGCTGCACCACCACCACCGACCACCTGTACCTGTTTCCCCGGGGCAAGGAGCGCCTCATCGACGTGGAGATCGAGGCGGCGCGGGAGCTGGGGATCAGGTTTCACCCCACCCGGGGCTCCATGTCCCTCTCCCGGGAAGAAGGGGGGCTTCCCCCGAAGGACGTGGTGCAGTCCGAGGAGGAGATCCTGGCGGACTCGGAACGCTTGATCCGTGAGTACCACGACTCTTCCTTCGGGGCCATGAGCAGGATCGCCCTGGCCCCCTGTTCCCCGTTCTCCGTGACCCCGGAGCTCATGCGGGGTACGGCCGAGCTCGCCCGCAGGCACGGGGTCCTCCTCCACACCCACCTCGCCGAGACCCTGGATGAGGAGGCGTTCTGCCGGGAGAAATTCGGGATGGGGCCGGTGGAGTACCTGGAGGAGCTGGGCTGGCTCGAGGGGGACGTGTGGCTCGCGCACCTCGTGCACGTAAGCCCGGGGGACATCGAAAAACTCGCCCGGGCCGGGGTGGGGATGGCCCACTGCCCCTCCTCCAACATGCTCCTCGGTTCTGGGATCGCCCCGGTGGTGGAGATGCTCCGGGCGGGGGTAAGGGTGGGCCTGGCGGTGGACGGCTCGGCCTCCAACGACCACTCCAACATGATCCGGGAGGCGCGGCAGGCGATGCTCGTGGCGCGGGTGAGGTACGGGGCCGAGGCCATGCCCGCCCGAGTGGCCCTCAGGCTCGCCACCGTGGGCGGGGCGGAGGTCCTCCACCGGGGGGACGAGATCGGCTCCCTGGAGCCCGGGAAGTGCGCCGACCTATCCCTGTGGGATATCTCGACCCTGGAGTTCGCCGGGGCGGCGGATCAGGTGGCGGCGCTCCTCCACTGCGGGACCCAGTACGCGGACACGGTACTGGTGAACGGACAGGTGTTGGTGCGGGGCGGCCGCCTGGTGAACGAATCCCTTTACGAATACATCCCCCGCCACCGGGAGATCGCCGCCCGACTCGTCGAGGCCTAGCCCAGCGTCACGTCCAAAAGCAGCATCACCATGGCCCCGGCCATCAGGCCCAGGGTGGCCGCCCGTTCGTGCCCCTTGCGGTGGGTCTCGGGGACGATCTCGTCCGATACAGCATCGCCCCGGCGGCGAA
>JAJOKL010000023.1:0-4253 GCA_021129895.1 Candidatus Bipolaricaulota bacterium | reverse complement strand
CCCCGGCGGCGAAGCCCAACGAGGTGTCCAAGAACCGCTCCGAGGGGCGCCGCCAGATCAGGATCAGCAGCGCCCCAGCCGTGTTGAACGCGGTGATGATGGGGCCGCCGATCAGCCCCTGGAAGGCCGGGGAGTGCCCCGCCATCCAGGAAAGAAAGCCTTCCACCCTACCTCCTGTAAACTTGTGTTTTGAGATCGCATTTTATCGGGTCGGCCCGGGAGGAGGCGAAAGGACGGCCGATGTGGCTGAGGGAGCTGAAGCGGAGGCGACTGAAGGGCAGGCCGTTCCCCGGGGCCTGGGAGGAGCTACTCTGGGAGCGAAGCCTTCTCTGGCGGCACCTGCCCCCGGAGGACCGGGAGGAGCTGCAGGGTCACATCCAGGTGTTCCTGGCGGAGAAGCGGTTCGAGGGGGCTGGCGGCCTTACCGTTACCGACGAGGTACGGGTGCTGATCGCCTCCCAGGCCTGCCTGCTCATGCTGCACCGTGCGGCCGACTACTTCCCCGGCCTGTACTCGATCGTGGTCTACCCCAGCGGGTATCTGGCCCCGAAAAGGGAGCGGGACCAAGTGGGGGCGGTGATCGAGGGGGTGGAGGCGCGGTCGGGGGAGACCTGGCCCCGGGGGACGCTGGTATTGGCCTGGGACGCGGTGCTGGCCGGGGCGGCGGGCCGGGCGGGGTGCAGCAACGTGGTGGTGCACGAGTTCGCCCACCAACTCGACTACCAGTCCGGGGAGGCGGATGGGGCCCCGCTCCTCCCCCGGGAGCTGTATCCGGAGTGGTCGCGGGTGTGGGGCCGGGAGTACGCGCGGCTCCAGCATGCCCTGGCGCGGGGCCTGCCGGTGGACATCTCCCCCTACGGGGCCAAACACCCGGCGGAGTTCTTCGCGGTGGTGGTGGAGCAGTTCTTCATGTGCCCCCAGGGGCTCAAGGCGCGTCACCCCGAGCTGTACCAAGTGCTCCGCCGCTACTTCCAGCAGGATCCGGCTAGCTGGCTTCCCCGCTGAGGCCCAAAATTTCCCGCGCACGCTCCGCGTCGTGGGCCGCTACCGCCAGCTTTACCCCTCCCAAGGCCGGCCGTAGCTGACGATCACCACCATCTTACCTTCAACCATCCCTTCCACCCCCTCGCCCCTCCAGCCAGTCCGAAAGCTCTTGCCACACCCGGGTCTTACCGAGCTCGTTCAACGTCTCATGGTACAGGCCGGCGTAGAGCTTGAGGGTGAGGTCAGGGGAGCCGCAGGCGGCGGCGAACCTGCGGGTGGCGGCCACATCCGCCAGCCGATCCTCCTCCCCCTGGATGATCAGGATCGGCAGCGAGATCCGGTGGGCGTCGTCCAGGGCGGCAGCCTGGGCGGCCAGGGTCTCGGTGTACCAGCGGGCGGTGGCCACCCGGTGCACCAGGGGGTCGTCCCGATAGGCCTCCACTACCTCCGGGTCGTGGCTCAGGGCCTCGGGGTCGATCCCGGAGGGCAGGGAGGCACTCGGCCAGAGTCGGGACAGGACCCGGGCCAGGGCCCGTTTCCACCCCGGGACGGGCAGGGCCAGGCCGAAGAACGGGGAGGAGAGAACGAGCCCCGATACCGCCTCCGGATGCAGTTCCGCGTAGCGAGCGGCGATGAGTCCCCAAGGGAATGGCCGAGCAGGAACACCGGCGCGGCCCCCTTGAGCTCCGCCAACAGGGCATCCATGGCGGAGAGGTAATCGTAAAAAGAGCGGATGTGGCCGCGCCTTCCCGGGCTCCTCCCGTGGCCGGGGAGATCGCAGGCGGCCACCAGCCAACCCCGGCCGGAAAGCCAGTGGGCGAGCTCCCGATAGCGCCCGGAGTGCTCCCCGTAGCCATGCACCACCGCTACCGCCCCCCGGGGCCTGTCCGGTCCCCAAATCCGGCAGACGAGCTTTCCGTTTCCCGGCCAGGGCAAGCTAAACTCCCGCTCCACGGCCCCATTACACCCCGGATCCCTGCCGGCTGCCACTTGGGTTGACGGGGCTGCCCGCCCCGGTCTAGGATGATCATGGTGAATGCCATGAGAGGGCTGCGGTGGTTCCTGGCGCTGATGGCGGGGGTGGCGGGCCTCGCCTGGGGGGCGGAGGTGTGGGTGCTGTCCATCGATGGGGAAATCGGCTCGGGCACCGTGTCCTACCTGAGAAAAGGGCTTTCCGAGGCGGCGGCCGCCGGGGCGGAGGCCTGCCTGATCCGCTTTTCCACCCCCGGGGGGCACCTGGACGCTGCCATCTCCGCCCGGGACCTGATCATGGACGCCCCCCTCCCCACCATCGCCTACGTGGACCGGGAGGCGTATTCGGCCGGGGCGCTTCTGGCCATCGCCTGCCAGCGGATCTACTTCGCCCCCGGCGGGGTGATGGGGGCGGCCACCCCGGTGTACTTCGACCAGTACGGGAGGCTGGAGGAGGCGCCGGAGAAGATCGTGTCCGCGGTGCGGGCCCTGTTCCGGGCCACCGCCGAGGCCCGCGGCAGGAACCCGGATGTGGCCGAGGCCATGGTGGACCGTGACGTGGAGATCCCGGGCCTGGTGGAGGCTCGAAAACTCCTCACCCTGACCTCCGCCACCGCCGCCGAGTGGGGCTACTCGGACGGGGAAGCCGCCTCCCTGGCGGAAGCCCTGGCCCTGGCGGACTTGGCCGGGGCCCAGCTGAGGCAGTTCGATTACCGCTGGGTGGACCGGGCCGTGGACTTCCTGACCCGGCCGGAGATCGCAGGCCTCCTGATCCTAATCGCTCTGGTGGGGCTGATCTGGGAGATGCTGATCCCGGGGTTCGGCCTGCCGGGCACGGTGGGGCTAGCGGCATTGAGCGCCTTCTTCTGGGCCCATTTCATGGTAGGCCTGGCCGGCTGGGAGTCCATCCTGTTCTTGCTTTCAGGGATGGTGGCCATCGTGCTGGAAGTGTTCGTGTTCACCGCCACCGACTTCGGCCTGGCCGGGCTGGTGGGGCTGGTCCTGATCGGCTTGGGGTTCTACACCTCCATGGTGGGGCCGTTCACCGAGGCCGGGCAGGTCATCTCGGCCATCGTGTCCGTGTCGCTTGCGCTGCTGTTCGCCATCGTGGGGAGTTTTCTGCTCTTGACGCGCCTGCCCAAAACCAGGCTCCGCCTGGGCGGGGTGGTGCTGCAGCAGGCCATCACCTCCCGGGTCACCGACCGGGGAGGCGCGAGGAGAGCGAGTTCTTGGGTGGGGCGCCAGGGGGTAGCCGTCACCGACCTCCGGCCGGTGGGGGCAGGGGAATTCGCCGGGGAGCGGCTGGATGTAATATGTGAGGAGGGCTTTCTGCCACAGGGGACGCCCATCGAGATCATCCGGGACGAGGGGTTCCGGAAGGTCGTGAGGAAGGTTAAGGAGATGGAGTGATGATTACCGGAATAGTAATTGCAGTCCTAGCATTATTGCTTCTGTGGCTGTTCTTCTACTTCGTGCCGGTGGGGCTGTGGATCTCGGCATTGGCGGCCGGGGTGCCGGTGGGGCCCATGACCCTCATCGGCATGCGCCTGCGGAAGGTGAATCCGCATAAGGTGATCGGGCCCATGATCGCCGCCTGGAAGGCGGGGCTGAAACCATCGGTGGCGGAGCTGGAGGCGCATTACCTGGCTGGGGGGAACGTGGGGCGGGTGATCAGCGCCCTGATCTCGGCCGATAAGGCGGATATCCCCTTGACCTTCCAGCGGGCGGCGGCCATCGACCTGGCGGGGCGGGACGTATACGACGCGGTGGCCATGTCCGTCAACCCCCGGGTGATCGAAACCCCCAAGATCGGGGCGGTGGCCAAGGACGGGATTCAGCTATTCGCCGTGGCCCGGGTCACGGTACGGGCCAACATCGAACGGCTGGTGGGCGGGGCCACCGAGGAGACCGTCATCGCCCGGGTGGGCGAGGGGATCGTGTCCGCCATCGGCTCGGCGAATTTCCACAAGGAGGTATTGGAGAACCCGGACGCCATTTCCAAGAAGGTGCTGGAGAGGGGCCTCGACGCCGGGACGGCGTTTGAAATCCTGTCCATCGACATCGCCGACGTGGACGTGGGAAAGAACATCGGGGCGCAGCTTCAGACCGATCAGGCCGAGGCCGACCTCAAGGTGGCCCGGGCCAAGGCCGAAGAGCGCCGGGCCATGGCCATCGCCCGGGAGCAGGAAATGAAGGCCCTGGTGTGGGAGCGGCGGGCGGCGGTGATCGAGGCCGAGGCCGAGATCCCGCGGGCCATCGCCGAGGCCTTTAGAAAGGGGCAGCTCGGTGTGATGGAC
>JAJOKL010000097.1 GCA_021129895.1 Candidatus Bipolaricaulota bacterium | reverse complement strand
TCATCCCGGGCGGGATTGTCCTCGTTTTTCGGTCCACCCTGGGTGTGCGCGTTGGAGAAGGGCTTGGGATCGGCCTTCCCCAGCCTTAAGGAGAGGGGATGTGGCGGCCGGAAACCCAGTCCAAACCCATGCATGCGGGCTAACCCTCGGCGGGGCCGCGTACGAAGTCCCAGGTCCGCAGCGCCAGGTCCAAGAAGGCCTCCCGGGCCCGAGAGTCGCCGGCCACCGCCGGCCGGCCGGCGTCCCCGGCCTGCACCACCTCCGTTAGCATCGGCAGCCTCCCCAGGAACTCCGCCCCCAGCTCCCTCGCCATCTCCTCCCCGCCGCCCACGCCGAACAGGTCTATCTCCGCCCCGCAGTGGGGGCAGACCAGGCTGGCCATGTTCTCCACCACTCCCACCCGCTTCACCCCCACCCGGCGGGAAAAATTTACGGCCTTGCGGGCGTCAAGCAGGGCCATCTGCTGGGGGGTGGTGACCACCAGCGCCGCGTCCACCTCCCCCAACACCTGGGCCATCGACAGGGGCTCATCCCCGGTGCCGGGGGGGAGGTCCACCACCAGCAGGTCCAGCTTCCCCCACTCCACCTCCTCGAGCAGCTGCCGGATGGCCTTCATCTTCAACGGCCCCCGCCAGATGAGGGGGGTGTCCGCGTCCGGCAGGCCGAAGGCGATGGATACCACCCCCAGGTTGTAGGGGGTGGGGACGGGCAGGATCCTCCCGTCCTTCACCGGCATGGTGGCACGCTCTATCCCAAACATCTTGGGCACGTTGGGCCCGTGCAGGTCCGCGTCCAGAAGGCCCACCCGCAGGCCCTTGGCCAGGGCGCAGGCCACGTTCACCGCCACGGTGGTCTTGCCCACGCCCCCTTTACCGGAAAGCACCATCAGCACGTGCTTTGCCCGCTTCACAGCCGGCTTTTGGCCAGGTCCTCTAGGCTTAACTCTCTCAACCACCGTTCGATCCTTTCTTCCAGATACTCCCACAGCGGCCGGGTAGGACAATCTGCCTCCAGGGGGCAGGACAGCCTGGCCAGGCAGGCCACCGGGGACGGGGTCCCGCCGAACGCCCCCAGGGCCTGGGCCACGGAGATCTCCCGTGCTGGCCTGGCCAGGGAGTAACCCCCGCCCCGGCCGGGCCGGGATTCCACCAGCCCGGCCCGGCGGGCCTGCCCCAGGATCTGCCGCAGGAACGGGGCGGAAAGCCCGTACTCCTGCGCGATGCGCTCGGCGCTGACCCGACCCTCCCGGGCCAGCACCACCAGGGCCAAAAGCCCCAGGCCACTCTCCCTAGTGATCCACATCTTTCCTCAGCGCCACCTTGGCAAGTCCGCTTTTGTACAGGGCCCGGGTGCCCCCCGCCTCGGAGACGGCGGCCAGGACCCGGGCCGGATCGGCCGCCCTGGCCCCGAAAAGCCAGTCTATCCCAAGCTCCAGGAGCCCCGGCCACATCGGGGTGGAAGGGCCGATCACCGCGGCCCGTCCCCGGCAGAGCCCAAGCAGCCGGTCCACCGTCTTGTTGACGAACGTGGTGCCCGAGAGGAAGACCACGTCACAGCGGGGAAGCTCCAGCTCGGCCGCCCAGTCCGGAAGCACCCCAGGCCGGGAGAGGTTCCGCTCGAATACGAGCACCTCCCGGGCCCTCCCCCGCAGGGCCTCGATCAGGGGGCGGATGTACCCCACCACCCCCACCACCTCGCCCTCGCCTATCCCCAATGCCTCCACCGGATCCGGCGAGGGAAGCGCCTCCTCCCCGAGGACGGCGTTCACCGTGGCCAGGCCCAGGGAGGAGGCCAGGGGATCCGAGGACAGAAGGCCCTGGGCGAGCTCCCAAGCGGGCCGCCCGGCCAGTTCCCCGGCCCGGGGGTAAGCTCGACAGCCGCCACCCTCCCACAGGGTGGCGGCCAGCCCCAGCCGTCCGTCCGAGAGGAGCACGCCGGTATAGGCCAGGCCCACCGCCACCCGGGCCACGCTAAGGTCCCGGAGCCGGCCCTCCGCCGCCTCCAGCAGGCCATGCACTACCGGGGTTCCAGCTCGGCCGCCAGTCTCTCCCATAGTGAGCGCAGGGCGCGGGCCGCCGGGCCGTCCCCGTCCTCCACGGCCGTCCGGCCGGCCACCTGGGCCCGCACCACCCCCTCATCATAGGGGATGCGCCCCAGCAGCACGAGCCCGGCAGCCCGGGCGTAGGCCTCGATCTCCTCGCTGAGGGCGGGGCTGAGGTCGGCCTTGTTGATCACCAAAAACGGCTTGGCCCGGAACTGGTGGGCCACCTCCACCACCCGGGAGAGGTCGTGGAGCGCCGAGCGCGAGGGCTCCGTCACCACCAGCGCCGCGTGGGCCCCGGAGAGCGAGGCGATCACCGGGCAGCCGATCCCGGGAGCACCGTCCACCAGGAGCAGCCTCGCCCCCTCCAGCCGCCCCAGCTCCCGAGCCCGCCGCTTCACTTGGGTCACCAGCTTCCCCGAGGCTTCTTCGCCGGGGCGGAGCTCCCCGTGGACCAGGGTGCCGTAGGGGGTGCTGGAGACGTGGATCCACCCGGAAAGCCGCGGCTTCATGGAGATGGCCCCCACCGGACAGGCGTGGGCGCAGGCCCCGCACCCCTCGCAGGACAGGGGGTCGATCCGGTAGCGGCCATCCTCCGCGATCACCGCTTCGAACCGGCAGGCCCGCTGGCACTCCCCGCAGCCGGTGCAGAGCTCAGGGTCGATGGCCGCCAGCTCCGAGCCCTCGTAGCCGATGGTCTTCTGCACCCGGGGCCGGAGGATGAGGTGGAGGTCGGCGGCGTCCACGTCGCAGTCGGCCAGCACCTTGCCCCGGGCCAGGGCCGCCAGCGCCCCCACCACCGTGGTCTTGCCCGTCCCCCCCTTGCCGGAGATGACCACAAGCTCGGTCATCTCCTCGCCTCCACCGCCGCCGGGATCGCCTGGATGAGCTCCAGGAAGCGCTCCCGCCACTCCGGGAAGGCCTCCACTAGGGGGATGCCCTCGGCGTAGGCCACGGCGATCCTCCGGTCCATGGGGATGCGCAGGAGCACCGGCAGGCCCTCCTCCTCCAAATAGCGGTCCAGGGCGCCCGTACCGATCCCGTCCTTGGAGATGACCACCGCAGCCGGGAGTTTCAGTTCCCGCACTACCCCCACCGCCAGCTTGAGGTCGTGCAGCCCGAACGGGGTGGGCTCGGCCACGAGCACCACGTAATCGACCCCCTTCAGGGTCTCGATCACCGGGCAGGCAGTGCCGGGCGGGGCATCCAGGATCACCAGCCCCTCACTGGGGAGCCGCCCCTTGAGGGCCCGGATCACCGGGGTGGCCATGGGCTCCCCGGGGTTCAACACCCCTTGCAGGAAAGAAAACCCCTGGGCCTCGCCCAGCTCCAGGCGCCCGATCTCGTGGGGGACCTCGCCGATGGCGTCCACCGGGCAGACGCGGGCACACAGCCCGCAGCCGTGGCACAGCTCCGGGTAAAGCAGGATCTTCTTCCCGATCACCGCCAGGGCCCCGAACCGACAGGCCCGAGCGCAGGCCCCGCAGTAGGTGCAGAGCCCTTCGTCCACCCGGGGCACTGGGATAGCTACCGGCTCCACCCGGGTGATCTCCGGGCTCAGGAACACGTGGGCATTTGGCTCCTCCACGTCGCAGTCGGCCAGGGTCACCGGCCCCAGCTCCCGGGCGGCCCGGGCCAGGGACACGGCCACGGTGGTCTTGCCGGTCCCCCCCTTGCCGGAGGCCACCGCGATCCTCATAGTACCTGTGAGGCGTGACGCGTCGCGGGGTCAGTGGGCACAGCCACCGCCGTGATCGCAGGGGGCGGCCCCGCCCAGGCGCCCCTCCTGCCAGGCGCGAATCACCTCGCCCACGGTGCCGGAGGCCCCCGTCACGACCTCGACGCCGTAGCTTTCGAGAAGGGCCAGGGCCCGGCGGCCGAGGCCGGAGCAGATCACCACGTCCACCCCGGCCTGGGCCAGGTGCTCAGCCGGAAGGCCAGAGCCTCCCATGTGCTCCGACTCGTTGGGGAGGACCTCCACCTCGCCGGTGTCGGTGTCGTAGTAGGTGGGCACCCGGCCGAAATGCTGCCCTACCAGGTCGTCCAGGCCCCCGGGCCGGCGCTGGGCACGCACACCCTCATGGCCTCACCAGCCCCAGCCGTAGGCGTAGGGGCTGTAGCCCCAGCGCCACCAACCCCGGGGGAGCCAGGGGTAGAGGCGGCAGAAGGGGTAAGGATTACCCAGGCCCCAGCCCCAAAATCCTCGTCTGCGTCCCCAGTAGCCTCTCGGCATCCTACTCACCTCCCAGTTCCTCTAGCTTCCTTTTGATTTCGGCCAGCTCGTTCTCAAGCCGGGAAATCCTCTCCCTCAGGCCCTCGGGGTCCGGTGGGGGCGGCGGCGGGCCCCGGCCGCGCCCCATCCCCATGCCGGGCCCGAACCCCGCCCCGGGGCCTCCCCCGGGCTGAGGGGAGAGCTCCCCGACCAGGTAGGCTTTGACTGCCTGCTCCACCGTCATCCCGGAGATGGGGACCAGCTCGATTCCGGCCTGGGCCAGCACCCCGGATGCGTTGGGTCCGAAACTTCCGGCGAACACGGCCTTGGGGGCGTGGGAGGCCACGAGCTGGGCGGCCTGGATCCCAGCCCCGGAGGGCGCCGCCTGGTAGGGGTTCTGGATCACCGCGTGCCCCACGATCGACCCGTCCTCCACCGTGACCACGGTGAAGGTGGGGGCCCGGCCGAAGTTGGGGCACACCTGGTCCGAGAGCCCCCCGGTCTGGGTGGCGGTCACGAATGTGAGCTTCATTTCCCCTCCCCGGAGAGCTCCTCCAGCCGCCGCTTGATGGCCGCAAGCTGTGCCTCCAGGGCCCGGGCCTGGCCCTCCAGCCAGGCGAGCTCCTGCTCCCAGGTGAGCTGCCCCCACGGGGCCGGGCCCCAGGGGCCCTGGGAGAGCCAAGCCGAGAAGTCGGGGAGCTGCCCGGTTTGGGCGAGGTACGCGGCCCCCTGGGGGCATGCCGCCCCAGCCCGGGGAGTAGCCGAACCTCATCCAGCCTGGGAGTCCCGTCAGGTAGAACATGTTGCGCCATCTCATTTCGGATCACCTCCGGAGGTATTTTAAGCATATGCACGCTTCAGGTAAAGACTTCTTCTGTGAATCGTTCGCATATAGCCGGGGGGCTATAATCGTCCCATGCCGAGGCCACCCAAGCCGCGCTGGTGTCAGGGTCCCCCGCCCCAACGGGTGTTCAAGCCCGCCGGGGCCCCGCTGGGGAGGTTGCCCCAGATCCCGCTGGGGCTGGATGAGCTGGAGGCGTTGAGGCTGTGCGACCTTCTGGGCCTGTCCCAGGAGGAGGCGGGGGTCAGGATGGGCGTGTCCCGGGGCACGGTACAGCGGCTCCTCTCCTGCGGGCGGGCCAAGGTGGCCGATGCCCTGGTCAATGGCAAGGCCCTGGTACTGGAGGGGGGAGCCCACATCGTGTTCCCGCCCCCCGGCCGCCATCGGGGGCCCCCGTGGCGGCCCAGCTAGCCTGGCTCGTCCCGGGTGACCCCCTTCCAGGGGGAACGCGCCCCCAAAAACAGGCCCGTGGTGGAGTGCCCTCCCCAATGGGATCCGCTAGGTTGAGGCGGACATGAGCATCACTAAACCCGGTCCCGCAAGTTGGCTGTCGCGGTTTTCGAGCGTGGGAGGGGAGATTTACTGGATGAGGAGCGGAAAAATTGGCTGTCCCTTGTACGTTCACGGTTCCAGTGGAAGGAGTGGAGTGGCTAGCAATCCCACCCCAGGACCTCACGGATCCAGGGAGAGGAGCGAAACGGTGAACAGCCTTACCCCCTGGTTCCCCCCGGATCCAGGAGGGTGGTGTTAGATGGGTAGGAGAAAGGAGGATTATCCCAGCCTGGATCCCCACGATCCCAGGTTCAAAACCCAGCTCGACCGCTTCACCACCGAGGAACTGTTGGAAAGGCTTCGGGAAGCCGAGGCCCAAGGAGACCGAGCCCTGGCAGAGGCCTTGCGGGAGGAACTCGTGCGCCGCCACATCGGGCTGGTGCGATCCATCGCCGCCGAGTTCACCTTCACCGGGGAGCCATTCGAGGACCTGGTCCAGGCCGGCTACCTGGGCCTCCTGGGGGCGGTGGCCAACTTCGACCTGGCCCGGGGGACCAAGTTCTCCACTTACGCCACCCACCTCATCAAGGGAGAGATCCGCCACTACGTGCGGGACAAACACGGCTCGGTGCACGTGCCCATCGCCGTGCGGGCCCTGGCAGGCAAGGTAACTGAGGCTCAGGACCGTCTTTACCAGCGGTTGGGGCGGCCCCCCACCTTGGAGGAGATCGCCGCCGAGCTCCAGGTGAAGCCGGAGGCGGTACGGGAGGCGCTCAAGGCCCGGGACGCCATGACCTATGTGTCCCTGGACGCCGGCCGTCGCGCCCACGACCCTAACCCGGACTTCGATCTGGAAGGGTTGCTGTCGGCCGAAGAAAGCGATATCCCTTTGGACGTCCGGGTCCGGATCGTCCGGGCGGTGGAGCGGCTGTCGGAGCTGCAACGCCGTATCATCGAGGGACTGTTTTACCAGGAGAAATCCCAGGCCGAGGTGGGGAAGGAAGTGGGGCTACCCCAGCGGCAGGTGTCCCGCCTCAAGGCGCGGATCTTGGAAGAGATAAAGAAGGAACTTTTCGGAACCGAGAGTCCGGCTAAGGGCGAGCAAGACGTGGAAGAATAAAGAGACATGAAAAGGGGTAGGACGGCAATGGAATTGTTACTCTCTCTGGCGGAGGTAATAGACGCAGTGCGGGGCGCGGTGGACCTGCTGGAGAAAGGCAACCGCGACCAGGGCCTGGCACGGCTTTCCCAGGCCATAGCCCAAGTTCGGTCCGAGATCTCCGCCTGGGAAAGGGTTTCGGACCCTCCCCTCCCCCGGGAGGAGCTGCTGGCGGAGCTGCACGGGGTACTGGGGGAGCTCCAGGCCGCCCGCACCGCCCTCACTTCCGCCCCTGAGCCTGCCCCCTGAGCCTGTTGCAAAGCTCTCTTCAGCGTTAGGTCCACCTCCCCCAGGCAGGACGCAAGCCGATTGACATGAGGCGCTTGGCTTTCGCAACAGGCTCCCTAGCGGATCCTGCCCCGATTAGTGCGATCTCCCCATTCCCACTTCTTTTCCCCCTCCCTACCCTCCGGGACGTGAGGGAGGTGATCTACGCGGCCGCCCACCTGGGATACGACCCCCGCCAGGTGCCCATCGGGGGCGGGGCTCAAGTGGCCCTGAGGCTCATCCGTCGCTGGACCGAGACGAAACCGTTCCCCCTCATCGTGCTCGGCTCCGGCCCACTCCCCCTCTCCCTGGATGGGCTCCATTACCGGACCATCCCCTGGCATATCCCCGGTGGCCCCCAGCTCCTCACCGACCTGGGCGTACGGGGCTATGCTCGTTTCTCCCGCCAGTTCCAGCGGGGGGTGACCGAGTACCTGGCCGCCCGGGCCCGGGAATGCGACCCCCGCCAGGTATGCGTGCTCCATAACGACATCGCCGAGGCGGGGGACCTCGCGGCCATCGCCCGCCTCGGTTACCTGCAGGTGGCCATCTTCCACGTGGACGTGGTGGACTACGCGGCCCGCATTTACGGGCGGGGCCTCATATCCGCGCCGCGGCTGGCCGCCTGGTGGCGGGGCCTGGAACGAACCCGCCTGGCCCGACTCCTCCCGGACGTGGCCCGGCTCATCTTCCAGAAACAGGAGGCCTGCGCCCGCCACTGCCAGCTCCTGGTGGTGCCCTCCCCCGGGATGCGGGAGGTGCTCCTCTCAGCCTACCCGTGGCGGAGCGAGGAGGACGTGTTGGTGCTCCCCTGGGGGGCGATCTCCGAGCCGCCCCCGCCGGGGACCGAGGAGGAAGCGGCCCGCATCCGGGGCGAGTACGGCCTAGCCGGGGATGTTCCGGTCGTCCTCGCCTTGAGCCGCATCTCCCCGGAGAAGGGGCAGGACCTATTGCTGCGGGCGTTGCGGCTCTGGGAACGACGGGCCGGAGGGGAGCTGGTGGCGTTCATCTGCGGCGCCCCGGCCTTCATCCACGGCCAGGGGTACATGCGGTGCCTTATGCGGCTGGCCCGTCAGCTCCGGAGGGCACGGGTGCATTTCCCCGGGTATGTAGCCGGGGCCAGGAAGGCGGCGTTCTTCCGGGTGGCGGACCTATACGTCTTCCCCTCCCGGCACGAGTCATACGGGCTCACGCTGCTTGAGGCCATGGCCGCCGGCCTCCCGGTCCTCACCACCCCCCACCGCTCCGCCGCGGACCTGGTCCGGCCGGAGTGCGGCCGGGTGGTGGAGGCTTCCCCCCAGGGGATATATCAAGGCCTGCGAGAGCTACTCGGGGACCGGGAAGCCCTCGCTAGGATGGGGAGGGAGGCACGGGCCTTCGCCCAGGGATTGACGTTCGAGCGAGCGGCCGATCGGCTGGCGCAGGCGATCGGCAGTTTGGCTGGTGGTCCCGAGGGGATTTGAACCCCTGTCGCCGGGATGAGAGCCCGGTATCCTAGGCCGCTAGACGACGGGACCAGCCGGGCAATTATAGCTAACGGCCCGCGCAGGCCGCAAGGAAAGGAGGAGCGGATGTCGAGAGGATGGGTATTGGCGCTGTTGGTGCTACTTGCGGGCGTCCCGGGAGCGAGTCAATCGGTGGACGAACTGGTGGCCCAGGCCCAGGCCTTGCTTCCCAACCGGTATATCCCGGAGAACCTGAAATTGGCCATCGATCTTCTGGAGCAGGCCCTGGCGTTGGCCCCGGAGCGGGTGGACCTCATGGCCCTGCTCACCCAGCTCCACTACGAGCTGGGCGTCATCAGTGAAGATCCGGAGGACAAACGCCGCCAGTTCCGCCGGGGGGCGGACTTGGGGTTCGCCGCCCTGGGGCTGGGAAGCCTGGCCGAGGCCGAGGGCACCCCAACGGAGGAGTTCGTGGCCCGGATCGAGGAGGCAGACAGCGTGGCCGCCCTGTACTGGACCGCCAAGTGCTGGGGGATGGTGGTGGAGACCGGCGGGATATTGGCCCAGCTCCGTGCCTTCTGGGTCGGCATGCCGGGGAAGATTCGGGCCATGTACCTGCGGGCGATAGAGCTGGACGAGACTTACTTCGGTGGCGGTCCCCACGAGGACTACGGGGCCTTGCTCGTGAGCTTGGCCAAATTCCGCCTGTACGGGGCCACCCTGGAGGAGGCGAAGGCGCACTTCGACCGGGCGGTGGAGCTGGCCGGCCAGGTCGGCTACCTGATCCCGTTCATCACCTACGCCGAGCGGTACGCGGTGCGGGTGGGGGACCGGGCCCTGTTCGAGGAGCTGCTGCGGTTCGTGCTGGCGGCCCCCATCGGGGACTGGCCGTTCTGGAACCGGCAGGCCAAGGTCCAGGCCGAGGCGCTCCTGGCCAAGGCGGACGAGCTGTTCCGGTGAGGTTCCTCCTCCTGGTGGCGGTGTTGGCGGGGATCTTGGCGGCCGGGCAGCGGCCGCAGGTGCAGCCGCTTGCGTTCGACTCGGGGGCCCGGGCGGTGGGGGAGGTGGCCCGCGCCCTGGGCGGCCCGGGCCGGGGCATGCTGGACCCCTACCCGCTGGGGGCAAAGCCGCTCCTTTGGGCCCTACGGCACGCCCCACCGTGGCTTCGCCGGTGGGTGCTGGAGCTGGGGATGTCCCAGGCACTGGGACTCCCCCTACGGGCCCTTGCCACCTTCGACCTGGATGACTTTTTCACCGCCTACACCGCCCGTTACCCTGACCGGAAATACCAGGCGATCGTGCTCGGGTCCCCCGGTGGCGGGGTGGCGCACCTGGCCGCGCTGTTGGGGGCCCCGCTGCTTCCGGTCTGTGGCCTGGTGGGGGTGCGGCATCGCATCGACCCGGACGACATGGAGGGGTACCTGGCCACCGGGACGGAGGCGGCCCGGCTCCTCTCCCCGGACGGGCGGTTCGAGGTGATCGTCCACTACGACCCCATCCACGACCGGGATCTGGTGCGCCACGCCGCCTTATTGCGGGTGCGGCTCCTCTCCCTGCCGCGGGCCTACCGGGAGTTCATCCGGGAGCACCTGGCTCCCGGGGGGACGCTGATCCTGGCCGAGGGGACCTACCCCTGGCCCCAGGTGGAGCTCGCCCCAGGGGTATGGCTCCAGGTGGGGGGCCTGGGCGGGATTTCACCACAGGAATACCTGCGGGACTACCCCCCGCCGGGGGAGGCGGTGGCCCGGCGGGAGTCGGAGTGGGGCTGCCCCGAGCCGTTCTCCCAGGACGTGTGCGAGTTCGCCGCGGAGTCGGGATACCAGCTGCGCGTCCTTGCGGCGGCCCACCCCAGCGAGTTCTCTGAGCTTGCCTACCGCGCCTACCGGGCGGCCGGAGCCCGGGAGAATATGGTCCTCCTCGACTGCTTCACCAGCATGGACGCCCGGTTCTGCCTCCGCACCGGGGTGCCGCCATTGCACCTGCCGTTTCACACCCGGGACGCCTTTGAGTTCGCGCGGACGTTCCTGGAGGAGCACCCGGCCCGGCGCGTCCTGCTCCTCCTCCACCCCAGCTACGACCCGCCCCCCGACATGGTGCCGCTTTCGGAGTGGCTGGAGGCGTTGGGGCCGGGGGTGGAGCCGCTGGTGGACGGGAGGTTCTGGCCGCAGGATCCCTACGCCCCCTTCGCCGCTGCCGAGGCCTTGGCCGCCCTGGAGGCGGAGCTAGCGCTGCCGACTCCGCTGTCTCTTTCGGTGGAAGAGCTCCCCTGAGCCGGGATCAGGGCCCGCCTCCCGCCTTCCCCCACCAGGAGCTCGAACTCCATCCCGTAAAGCTCCCCCAGCCACCCCGGGGTAAGGACCACCTCCGGGGGGCCGGAGGCGAGGAGTCCGCTCTCCCCCAGCAGGATCACCCGCCGCCCGTAGTGGAGGGCGTTGTTGGGGTGGTGGGAGGTGACCAGCGGGGCCAGCCCCTGGTCCGCCAGCTCCCGCACTAGCTGCAGTACCCGGTGCTGATGGCTGGGATCCAGGTGGGCGTCCGGCTCGTCCAGGAGGAGGAACTTCACCCCTTGGGCCAGGCCGCGGGCGATGAGGGCCAGCCGCAGCTCCCCCCCGGAGAGGCGGGTGTAGGGCCTTTCTGCCAGCCCCGAGAGCCCAACCGCCTCCAGGGCCCAGGCCACCCGCCGCAGGTCCCCTCTCCCCGGGGTGGAAAGGGGCCCCAGGTGCGGCGCCCGGCCCATCAGCACCACCTCCCATACCCGATACCCGAACACCGGCCGGTGCACCTGGGGCACGTACCCCAGGAGCTTGGCCCTGAGCCGCGGGGGGAGGGAATAGAGGTCCCGACCGTCCAGGAGCACCTCCCCCGCTTGGGGCTGCCGCAGCCCGCCCAGGCACTCGAGCAGGGTGGTCTTCCCCGAGCCGTTGGGCCCCAGGATGAACAGGACTTCCCGCTCCTCGACCTCCAGTGAGAGGTCAGAAACCACCGGCCGGCCCGGGGTGTAGGCGTAGGAGATGCCCCGAGCGGACAGCCTCATCCCCAGCCACCCCCTCGGGCCAGGTAGCGCATGAACAGGAGCAGGAAGGCCGGCGCCCCGATGAGCCCGGTGAGCACCCCAAGCGGGATCTCGCTCGCCAGGGCGGAGCGGGACACCATGTCCAAGGAGACCAAGGTGAACGCCCCCAGGGCGGCGGAGGCGGGCAGCACCCGGGAGTGGGCCGGCCCCACCAGGGCCCGGGCGGCGTGGGGGGTGATGAGGCCGATCCAGCCGATCATGCCCGCCTGGGACACCGCCGCCGCCACCAGCAGGGTCCCGGCTGCCACCAGCCCGGTGCGCAGCTGCCGCACGTTCAGCCCCAGCGAGGCCGCCTCCCGCTCCTCCAGAGACAGGAGATCAAGCCGCCACCGGAACAGTACCAACGCCCCCGCCCCCAGGATGGTCCAGGGGAGGAGCTTCACCACCGCTTGCCAATCGGCCCCGGCCAGGCTCCCCAGGAGCCAATAGGTGATGGCGGGAAGCTCATCCAAGGGGTCCGCCATGTACTTGAGCACCCCCAAGAGGGCGCTGAACAGCGACCCTACCAGGATGCCGGAGATCACCATGACCAGGATGGAGCCCCCGAACCGGCGAGTCACCCCTAGCACCAGGCCCACCGCCAGGAGCCCCAGCAGGAATGACACCCCGTCCAGGGCGTACCAGGGCACCCCGGTGATGATGGCCAGGGCCGCCCCGAAGGCGGCCCCGGCGCTCACCCCCAGGATGCGGGGGTCCACCAGGGGATTTCTGAACATCCCCTGGAAGGCCGCCCCGGCCAGGGCCAGGTTCATCCCCACTAACGCGGCAGCCAGCGCCCGGGGGAGCCGGACCTCCCGGATCAGGGTGGTCACGGTGCGGGGGGCCGTGCCCCACAGGCCCCCCAGCACCTCCCCCGGCCCCACCGGATACCGGCCCACCAGCAGGGACACCAGCACCGCCCCGACAGGCAGGACGGCCAGCAGCGCCCAGGGGGGGTTCCTCACCGGCCGATCTCCTCCGCCAGCTCCTCTGATAGCTCGTACCCGAAAAAGGCCCGGTAGAAGGCGCGGGCCTCGCCCACCACGTCCAGGGGGAGTTCGGGGTGGAGCCTCGCCGCCATCCACATGATCCCCAAGATGGACTCCGGGGTGGGCACGTCCCAGGGGGAGATGACCCGCGGCATTTTGTAGACTCGACCGGCTTCCACTGCGGCCACCCCTCCCCATACCGGGTCGGAAAGGAGGTCCTCGGGGGACACCTTGCCGTAGGGGGCGATGAACACCACCTCGGGATCCCAGAGCAGGATCTGCTCGGTGTTTACGTCCTGCCAATAGCCGCCCAGCCCTGCGGTGACGGAGGTCCCCCCGGCCAGGGCGATCATCTCCGACTGGAACATGTCGCCGCTGGCCACTCGGAACGGGCTGGTACCCACGAACAGCACCCGGGGCCGGGTCTTCTCTGCGGCGGCCACCGCAGCTTCGACCTCCCCCAGCTGCTCGTCGAAGTAGCTGAGCAGGGTCGAGGCCCGCTCCGGGACACCGAACGCCGTCCCGAGGAGGGAGACCGCCTCCTTGATCCTGTCCAGGGTCTCCAGATCCAACAGCAGTGTGGGGACGTCGAACCGGGATAGCTGCTGGGCCACCTCCAGGTCCCGGGCCACCTTCCCTAGCACCAGGTCGGGGCCGGCGGCCAGCACCTCCTCCAGGGTGGCTTTGTGGCGGGAGTATTTACCGGGGAGCCCCGGGTCCACCGTCAGGAGGGCCTCCCAGGCGAGCGAACCGGGCTTCAGCCCCACGTAGGGCCCCAGCACCAGTTTCCCCTGCTGCCCCAGGGGGTACAGATACAGGGTGGCCACCCCATACAGGCTCACCACCCGCTCCACCTGTCCAGGAAGGGTGACCTCGCGGCCGGCTTGATCCACCAGGGTGACCTGGGCTGCGGCCGACAAAGACACGGCCACAAGCAGCGCTAGCAACTTACGCACCTTCCACCTCCTTTTCGTAGGACATCCGCACCTCCTCGAGCCAGGAAAGGAGTGCTTCCAGTTGGCGCAGCCGGAAACGGGCTGCGATCCCGCCCAGCCAGGGGTCATCGGAGGGGAGGCGGGTCCGTCTGGCCAGCCGATCTCGGAGGCGGGCCAGGCGCTCGACCTGGGCGGAGAGGAGCTGTGGGATTTCAGTGGGGGCGTGGCGGTGGAGGAAGTAGAGCTTGGCCAGAAGTTCGATGCGCACGTCCCGGGCGTGTCTGACCGGGGAGGTGGCCCACTCCCAGAACGCCCTCTCCCCGGCGGGGGTGAGGGAGAACACGCGCCGGGGGGGCCTTGCCCCTTGGGGCTCCAGGCGCCCTTGGATCAGCCCCTCCCGTTCCAGGCGGGAGAGGAGGGAGTAGAGCTGGGAGGGGGCGATGTGCCAGATGGGGCCGAGGCCGGAGTCGAGCCGGCGTTTGAGCTGGTAGCCGTGGGCGGGGCCTGGGAGCAGGCATCCCAGCACGGCGAACTGGGCGGGCGGTTTCATAGCAACATGGATTATTCCAACTTGGAACAAAATCGCAACCCCTCCCAGCCGCTCCCTCAGTAGGCCTCCACGCTGAACTCGTAGGGGTCGCTCCGCAATCCCGCCCCGTCAACCAGCACCAGCCGCAGCCGGATCCGCTGAGGGGTCTCCACCGTGAGGGAGAAGGAGAAGCTGGTGGCACCATGCCCAGACAGGTGCGGCCTGAAGCTCCAGCCCGGCTGCACCACCACCCGGGCCTTGTCCCCCTCCACCAGCTCCAGATACGCCCAGGAGAGATCGCGATTCACGTCCTGGAATGACACCATGACCACCTGGGCCCGGCCGGCCTGGATCCTCTCGACGTAGAACACCCCCCGCACCTGTGGCCGCAGGGAGAGCACCCGCGGAAGATTCCATAGGGCAAGCTTCCCATTCTCCGAGGCAGACAGGCACGCCCCGGGGCGGGACAAGGGGGTCACCAGGCGCACTGTGGTGGCGTGGAGGGCCAACGACCCTATCTCCACCCCGTCCTCGGCCCGCCACAGCTTAACCGTCCTGTCCACCCCGGCCGACAGGAGATACTCCCCGGTATGGTCAAAGGCCACCGTCCAAATCGGCTCCTCATGCCCGGCCTGGGCCCAAACCGGGTTCCAGCCCTCCCGGGCCCATATCCCCAGCTCCCCGGCCGCCGTCCCTGCGGCCAGGCTATCCCCACCCGGGGAGAAGGCCAGCCCCCATACCTCGCCCGACACCCCTGCTAAGGGCCGGACTTCGGCGCCGGACTCCACGTCCACCAGCCGCACCCCCTGGCTCAGCCCCACCGCGAGCAGGCCCCCATCGGGACTGAAGGCCAGACACCACACCATCCCCGGGATCGCCCGCCACTCCCGCAGCGGCTGCCCCGCGGGGAACTCCCACAGCCGCACCAGCCCCTCGGTGGTCCCGCAGGCCAAGAGGTCCCCGGTTACCCCTACTGCCCACGGCCGCTCGCTCGGATCAAGGGGGACGCTGGCGAGCAGCTCCAGGTCGGGGGAGAGCACCTGGATCTCCCGGGGGAAGGCGATGGCGATGCGATCCTGGGCGGGGGAGATCGCGATGTTGGTAAGCTGCCCCACCCGAGCTCCTGCACCTCCCCCGGGGGGAGCGCCACCGCTGCTACCCCGCCCAAGATAGCCAGTGTGATGAGCACTTTGACTCGGCCCTCTGAAATCACCTTCTCCCGGTCACATTCTTACGGGTAACCGCGCGGCGAGCAAACGGCAATTCGCATCACCTGCTACCGAAAAGACGGAGGCGAGCCACGCCTCTCATCTCGAGAGAAGGTGCACGATCTCTACAGCCAGCGCTCGAGGCCCGGAAGCCGGGTCTTCCGCTCCAACCAGCCCAGCAGGCCTGCCAACATCCCTACCAGGGCCACGTAGATCACGGCCACCACCAGGTAGATCTCGAAATACCGGAAGTTCCGGGCGGCGATGAGGTTGGCCCGGCCCATCAGCTCCGGCACCCCCACGATGAAGGCCAGCGACGAATACTTGAGCATGTAGATGAGCTCGTTGGACCAGGCCGGGATCACAAGTCGCACCGCCTGCGGCAACACCACATACCATACCGCCTGCCAGCGCCCCATCCCCAGTGCCCTGGCCGCCTGTACCTGCCCCTTTGGCACCGCTTGGATGGCGCCCCGGAAGTACTCGGCTTGGTAGGCGGCGGTGTTCATGCCCAGGGCTACCCCGGCGGCGAGGAGCGGGGGAAGCACGATCCCCACGTCCGGGAGCCCATAGTAGAGCATGAACAGTTGGACGAGGAGCGGGGTGCCGCGTACCAGTTCCACATAGGCCGTGCACAGGGAGTAGACGATCCGCCCCCCGTATACCCTCCCCAGCGCAAGGCCCCAGCCCAGGATCAGCCCGCCTGCGATGCAGATCGAGGTGAGCTCCAGGGTCACCCTCGCCCCCAGAAGCAGCTGGGGCAGGAACCGGCTGGAAAGCTCCCAAAAATCGAACATCTCGCCCCCTACGCTCGCCGACCCAGCAGGCGCCGCTCGAACCCCGGCACCCAGAGCCGGGCCTCCAGCCGATACAGGACGGCGTTCCCGGCGCGGGTGAGGACGAAGTAGATCAGGGCACAAAACCCGTAGATGAGCAGCGAGTTGCCGTAGGTGTAAGAGATGACGTACCGGGCCTGACGCAGGATTTCCACCACCCCCACGATGTAGGCCAAAGAGGTGTCCTTGATCTGGGAGGAGAACTCGTTGGACCAGGGCCCGATGGCCCGCCGTAAGGCCTGAGGCAAGATCACGTACACGATGGCTTGGGGGGCCGACATCCCCAACGCCCGCGCGGCCTCGGCCTGCCGCCGGTCGACCGACTGGATGGCCGCTCGGAAGATCTGGGATTGGTAGGCGGCGGAGCACAGCCCCAGCGCCACGATGGCCACCACCAGTGGCGGCAGGTCCCAAGGCAAGTAGAACACGAGCAGCAGGAGCACGATGGGGGGGATCCCCCGGAGGAGCCGCTCCAGGCCGGTCACCAGGGCGGGAAGCGGCGGCGGGCCGTAGACCTGAAGTACCGCCCCGGTCAACCCCAGGAGCACCCCTAACCCCATGACCCCGCCCAGCACCTCCACCGTCACCAGGGCACCCCGCCAGAACCAAGGGAGTTCCCGGAGCAAGAATCCCAAGCCGTTCATGGTCAGAGAAGGGCGGGACGGGCACACGGCCCGCCCCGCCCGGTGCGGCTACTCACATATGGCGGTGCGCTTGAGCGGCACCGGTCCTACCGGCCGGCCCGGGAAGTACTCCGCCACCAGCTCCGCCCAAACCCCCGACTGGTACAGCCTGCGAAGCCCAGCGTTGATCCTGGGCAGGAGCCCATAGGGGTCCCCGGCCGTGACCGCGTAGGCGTACTGCTCCCCGGTCTTCACGATCCCCACGATCTTCACCCGGCGGCCGGCGTCCACAAACCCCTGGGCGGTGTCGGTGTCGCAGAGCACGGCGGCGATCCTGCCGTTCTCCAGGTCCCGGATCGCCATGTCGTAGGTCTCGTACGCCCGCAGCTCGATGTTTACCCCCTGGGCGACCAGGTTGTCCTCGATCCACTGATAGCCAGTGGCCCCGGCCTGGGCCCCCACCACGGTGCCGTTGAAGGCCGTGATGGCGTTGAGAACGGAGTCCTCACGCACCAGCACCGCCTGGTCCACCTCCCAGTAGGGCAGGGAGAAGTCGATGACCCGGTCGCGTTCACAGGTCACCGTGAGGCCACTGGCGATGAGGTCGATCTTCCCCTGGGCCAGGGCGGTGATGATGGTAGCCCAGGGGAGGTCACGGAACTCCACGGAGAAGCCCGCAAGCTCGGCGATGGCTTGGATCACCGCCACGTCGAACCCCCGGAACTCACCCTGCTCCACCCAGGTGAACGGGGGGAAGGCAGCGTCCACACCCACGATGTACACGTCCTTTTCCGCCCCTTGCAGGACCCCGGGTGCCAAAAGACAAACCACGCCCAACAGCAATATTGCCCGCTTCACTTTCATCCTCCTTAAACTCAGATTTACCCGGCCGCCATGTCCGGTGAGGACCGGCAACCGACTTACCACCGCCTTACGGCGGGCGATCTAGAGTCGAAACAAAGGCTGAGGCTGATCAGTGGGCCGGATGGCCCTGGGTATGGGCATGCAGATGGAGGGGATGGAGGAGGGACCTCCGCAGGGGAAGGAGCTGCAGGTCGGTTTTACGCGGCCATGATCTGAACACGTTGCACCACCTCCTGGCGTGAAGTTGGCCAACTTTATCTGGCCCCGGGGCGGGGGTCAAGGCCAGCCGGGGGGAGGTCAACCCCTGGCCGTAGCGGGCGGCGAAGGGTGGAAGGGGTTGTCCCGGCCTGCTATAATTTTGGCAGTCAAACAGTTTGACTGCTAAATCGGAGGGAGACGTGATCCGGTTCGATCGCTTGACCAAAGGCGCCCAGGAGGCCCTGCAGGGGGCCCAGGAGCTCATGCGCAACCTGCGCCACAACCAGCTGGATGTGGAGCACCTGCTGCGGGCCCTGGCTGCCCAGGAGGGCGTGGGGCGGGAGATCCTCCAGGCCATGGGGGTGGACGTGCCCCGCCTGGTCTGGGACCTGGACCGGGCCCTGTCCGAAAAGCCGCAAGTTGCAGGTACCGCCCTGCAGACGGTGTACATCACCCCCCGCCTGGATCAGGTGTTCCACGCCGCCGAGGAGGAGGCCAAGCGCCTGAAGGACGACTACGTGGGCGTGGATCACCTGCTCATCGCCATCGCCCGGGACCCGGACCCGGAGCTGGCGCGGCTCCTCTCCCGCCATGGGATCACCCTGGACGCCGTCTACACCGCCCTGCACCGGGTGCGGGGGGCCCAGCGGGTGGACTCCCCCGCCTCCGAGGAGCGCTATCAGATCCTGAAGAAATACGGGGTGAACCTTACCGAGCTCGCGCGGCGGGGGGAGCTTGATCCGGTGGTGGGCCGGGAGGGGGAGCTGCAGCGGGTGATCCAGGTGCTGCTGCGCCGGCGGAAGAACAACCCGGTGTTGGTGGGGGAGCCCGGGGTGGGGAAGACCGCCATCGTGGAGGGCTTGGCCCAGAGGATCGCGGAAGGCCGGGTGCCCCAGGCCCTGCGGGACAAAGAGATCGTCGCCCTGGACATGGGGGCGCTTCTGGCCGGGGCCAAGTTCCGAGGGGAGTTCGAGGAGCGGCTGAAGGCGGTGCTGCGGGAGGTGGAGGCCTCGGGAGGGAGGATCATCCTGTTCATCGACGAGTTCCACACCGTGGTCGGGGCCGGCGGGGCGGAGGGGGCCATCGACGCCGCTAATCTCCTCAAGGAACCGCTGGCCCGGGGCAAGCTGCGCCTGATCGGGGCCACCACCCTGGACGAATACCGCAAGCACGTGGAGCGGGACCCGGCCCTGGAGAGGAGGCTGGCCCAGGTGTACGTGCGGGAGCCGACCCCGGAGGAGACGGTGGACATCCTGCGGGGGCTCAAGGGGAAGCTGGAACAGCACCATCGGGTGCGGATCCAGGACGCGGCCCTCAAAGCGGCGGCCCGCCTGGCGGACCGGTACATCTCCGGCCGGTTCCTCCCGGACAAGGCGGTGGACCTGGTGGACGAAGCGGCGGCCCGCCTCAGGGCCGCCCACCCCGAGGGGGAAGCCCTGGAGGTCACCCCCGAGGCCATCGCCGAGGTGGTGGCCGCCTGGACCGGGATCCCGGTGCAGCGGCTGCTGGAGGAGGAGCGGGAGAAACTCTCCCGCCTGGAGGATGTGCTGCACGCCCGGGTGGTGGACCAGGAGGAGGGGGTACGGGCGGTGGCCGAGGCGGTCAGGCGGGCCCGGGCCGGGCTCGCCGATCCCCGCCGCCCCTTGGGCACGTTCCTGTTCCTGGGACCCACCGGGGTGGGGAAGACCGAGCTCGCCAAGGCCCTGGCCGAGGCCCTGTTCGGGGACGATCGGGCCCTGCTTAGGATCGACATGTCCGAGTACATGGAGCGGCACGCCGTGGCCCGGCTCATCGGCGCCCCGCCGGGGTACGTGGGCTACGAGGAGGGGGGCCAGCTCACCGAAGCCGTGCGCCGCCGCCCCTATCAGGTGATCCTGCTTGACGAGATCGAGAAGGCTCACCCCGAGGCCATGAACCTGCTCCTCCAGCTCCTGGATGAGGGGCGGCTCACCGACGGCCACGGCCGCACCGTGGACTTCCGCCACACCCTGATCATCATGACCTCCAACGTGGGCTCGGAATTCTTCCAGACAGCCGCCTCCTTCGAGGAGGCCGAAAGGCAGGTGCGAGAGGCCCTGAGGCAGCGGTTCCGCCCCGAGTTCTTAGGGCGGCTGGACGAAGTGGTGATCTTCCGGCCCCTCTCCCCCCAGGCGGTGCGGGAGATCGCCCGCAGGAAACTTGCCGCCCTGGGGGAGCGCCTGGCCGAGCAGGGGATCGCCTTGGAGGTTTCCGAGGAGGCCTTGGAGCTCCTGGTGCGGGAGGGGTACGACTACCACTACGGGGCCCGCCCCCTGGCCCGGGCCATCCGCCAGCGGGTGGAATCCCCCCTGGCCAAGCTGATCGTGGTCGGGATATTGGCCGCGGGGGACACGGTGCGCCTTTCCGCCGCGGGGGACGAGATCGTCCTGGTGCCGCTAAAAGAAGCGGAGAAGGCCCAGGCTCGCGGCTAACACGATCCCCCCGGCGATCAGCACCCCCAGGGAGACCAGGGGCAGGGCCCGCCCCGGTGGGATTGCAAACATCGTGGCCAAGAGGCAACCGGTCCAGGCCCCAGTGGCCGGGAGGGGTACCGCTACCACGAGCACCAAGGCCAGCTCCCCCAACCGAGCGAACTTGCGGGCGTGCCTCCGCTCCTGCCAAGCCAGGTACCGGGCCGCCCAGGCCCCCGGCCGCCCCGGCAGCCGCGGAAGGACGGGCACCAGCCGCTCCAGCCCCCGCGCAATTCCGACACTGGCGCCGCCGACAGCCTCACCACCTTCAGCACCGAGAGCGCGTCCATGGATCCCATCCTAGATGCTCGCTTCCACGGCTACTACGAAGCCCCCATGGCCTGCTGGAACCCACTCCTCCCCGAGAACACAGAGAATCTGAGCCCAGTTCCCTGAACTGACCAACTTTGACAGTTCGGAGAGGGCCGAAGACCAGGATGCCGTCCCCGTCCCCTCTCAGGGCCCTGCCCAACCCCAGCTCCTCCCATAGCTTGGTCAGGGCCCAGGTGTGTCCCCAGGCCTTGGCCCTGTGGGAGTGCACCCCCGCCGGCCCTCCCACCACCTCAAGCCCGGGGACCAGCTGGGCTAAGTTCCTCGCCAGCCGGGCCACCATCCCCTCTTAGCTCAAAAATTTGCCACTAGGACAGCGGGGGAGCCCGGAAAGTCGGTTCTGATCGAAGATCCCTCTGGCTGGTCTGCCCCACCGTCGAAGCTGGGCCTGAACACTATCGAGGGCTTCTTCAAAAGTATCCTTGGATATAGCACCCTGGAGCTTAGTTTGGATCTGGCGGACGAGTTCGGGGTGTTTCCAGGAGCGTTCTTAAACGAAGCGGTTATGATTTGGCTGCGGAGGGAGGCACCATGGTTGGTCTGCTGCAGCCTTCGGCGGGGATGGGACGCGCGGCGCCCCGGTTCCAGGAACCGGGTTAAAGGGCTTTTGGAAATTTGGGATCGGGAACCAGCTGTCAACTTGTAGGGCCAGTTTTTGACGCCGCGCCAGGAAAAGGAGGGCGCAAGGCGATGGACGTGGGGAGCCTGGTTTTCCGGGGCAGGCTCCCGTGCCGAGGCCGCTCCTAAAGGAGGGGGCATGGAATTCTTCGACGCGCATTGCGATACGGCCAAGCGGGTGCTGGACGGGGAGGTGGACTTCTTCCGCCCCGATGGGGATGGACACCTGTCCCTCCCCGGGATGCTGGAGGCCGGGCTCAAGGCCCAGTTCTTCGGCGTGTTAGTCCTGTCCCGGGACCACCCCGGGGAGGAGCGGACCCGGGCCGAGGCCATGATCTCCACGGTCTTCCGCCTGGCCGAGGAAAGCCGGGGCAGGATTAAAGTGGTCACTTCTGCCGAGGGCTTGCGGAAGAGCTTCTCCGGGGGGCCGATCGCCGCCCTGATTGGCCTGGAGGGGGCAGACCCCTTGGAGGGAAAGGCAGAGGGGCTGCGGCATTTCTTCGAGCTCGGGGTGCGCAACCTGATCCCCGCCTGGCTGGACAACGCCTTCTCCGGCACCGCCTTCGGGAGCGACCGCTCCCTCACCCCCGAAGGGGAGAAGTTGGTACAGCTCGCCGAGGAGCTGGGGGTGATGGTGGACGTCTCGCACCTCTCCGACTCAGCCTTTTGGCGCACCCTGGAGGTCACGAAAAAAACCGTCATCGCGTCCCATTCCAACTGCCGCGCCCTGTGCCCCTCCCCTAGAAACCTGACCGACGACATGATCCGGGCCCTGGCCGACCGGGGCGGGGTGATGGGGATCAACCTGTCCTCCGGCTTCCTGGACCCTGACTATTACGAACGCACTCGGCCGCTTGTGAGGAAGTTTCTCAGAGAAGATCTGCCCGAGGAGGAAAAGGCCCGGCTGCGCGAAGAGCTCAAGAAGATGCCGCGGCCGGAGCCGGAGTGGATCGCCCGCCACGTGCTCCACGCGATCCGGGTGGGCGGGGAGGACGTGATCGGCCTGGGCGGGGACCTGGATGGGATCTCCGCCACCCCTCAGGGGATCGAGACCGT
>JAJOKL010000025.1:4012-23666 GCA_021129895.1 Candidatus Bipolaricaulota bacterium | reverse complement strand
CTTGGCGTCTTAGTGGTGAATAAAAGAGCTGGGTCCAAAAGCTCCTTTAACCCGGGGCATGGAACCGGGCCGGGCGAGAGCCTGCCCCGCTAAACACTGAGGCTGCGGGGCAGGCTCTAAGGTCTGGATCCGTGGGGATCCAGGCGCCTTGATACCCGCCGGTTCCATGAACCAGGTTGTGGGGCTACCGGTTGACGGGCGCGAAAAGGGACGGTATGGTCGTGTGGAATTCTGGAAAGGGGGAGTTGTGAGGCGAGCATGGTCGATGATGTTGGCGGCGGGCCCGTCCTTGTTGGTGGGCTGTATCCCGATCGACGTGCCGGTAGGTGATGGCGAGGACGGGCAGGGCTGGTGGAGTGCCTCCGTGTCCTATCGGCTTGCGGCCCCGGTGTGGGAGACCCCCGTGTCCGGGGAGCGGGAGTATCACGAGGCGTGGCTGCTGGACGTGCTCATAGATAGTGGAGGCCAGCTCGTCCCCGCCGGTTGGGAATATCAGGGCGGGGCACAGGGGGGTTCCTGGAGCACGGGGGTAGAGATCCAGCTCAACGACTCCCGGGAGACCGTGACTTCCCTAACCGCCATCCGGGTGAAGTATTTCAGGGGTGGAGGGCGAGTGGAGGCGGGAGGACAGGGTGTACGCTGCCTCCATCCCGCTCGTCCCGGAGGAGAGCAGCGAGGGGTACCTCGTCTACCGGCTGGCTGGCCCGGCAGCCTGCGCGGCCATCTCCTCCCTTTACTTCCACACTCACCGCCATCCCACGGAAGCGGTACCCGAGGACGGCCCTGACTACCTGATCGCCGACACGAGCGGGGCGATCTGTGACGAGAACTCCTACCTGGAAGTGGTCCTGGCCTATTGGGAGGACTAGGCAGCATGGCCGCCGCCTCTGCCTAAAACACAACGGACTTATGGGGCCCGCCTCCAAGCGGTTGTGGCCCCAGTGGTGAGGCGCCCTCATCTCTCTGCTTTCGATCAATTGCAACTAGAATAAAGACAACAGCCATTTCTAATCACCAAAACGCAAAGGGACTAAGAAAACGCATTTTAATCTCTAAAAATTACTTTGGGTCTCGGTGGTGGACATGCGGAATTCTCCGTGTGGTTGGTGATACCTGTGGTCGATTGGGAGTTTATGACTGATGGGCTTTGAAACGGTGTCTCTCAGGGATCGGAAGCCAACGTAACGTGTGTTGTATTCACCTGGGGGAGCGGAGGGCGCAGAGGGCCTCGATCACCAGTTTGGCAGCGGTGATCGCCGAAACACCAGAAGGATCGTAGGGCGGGGCCAGCTCCACCAGGTCCAGCCCCACCACATTGAACCCCCGCAACGCCCGGAAGATCTCGATGACCTCCCGATAGGAAAGCCCACCCGGCTCGGGATTGGTCACCCCGGGACAAAGCGAGGGGTCCAATACGTCCAGGTCCAGGGAGAGCCACAGGGGGAGCTCCGGATCCAGTTTCCCCGTGAAGTCATCCAGGCCAGCGAACACCGGTTCCTCCACCTCGCCGCCGTAAAACGACCTGGCCCCCACGATGACCAGCCGCTCCACCTCCTCCCGGCAGCGCCTGAGCACGGTGGCGTGACAGATCCGCTCCCCCTCGTACTCCTCCCTCAGGTCCGAGTGGGCATCCAGGGCCAGGAGCTGGAGTTTCCCCAGGGCGGCCACGGCCCCCCGCACCGCCCCCAGGGTGATGGTGTGCTCCCCTCCGAGTACCACCACGAACTTTCCCGCCGCCACCAGTTTGGCCACCTCCCCCTCCAAGGCGGCCAGGACCTCAGCTAGCGGCAGGTGGACGTCCAGGTCCCCCAGGTCGCAGACGCCGATCTGGGAGAGATCGGCCCTGAAGATGGCCGAGAAGGACTCCACGGAATCGGAGGCCAGGCGGATGGCCGCCGGGGCCTGGGCCGGCCCGCCCCGGAAGGACACGGTCCGCTCCAACGGGACCCCCAGGATGGCGGCCTTGGCCTCGCCAAGCGAGCGGGCCGCCGCCAGAAAGGAAAGAGGTCGGAAGCTCATCGGGACAGGGCCTTGGGCGCCAGGCCCAGGTGCTCCTCCACGAACCGGGGGAGCACGAACGCGGCCCGATGTACCGCCGGGGTGTAGTAGCGGGTGGAGAGGCCGCGGGCGGAATACCTGGCCTCGATCTCCGCCTCGGCGGCCCGGAAGTCCGAGAGGCCGGCCAAAACATAGGCCCACATCCCGGAGGGGTAGGCAGGCACGAACCCCAGGTACACCCCCACATGAGGGAAAGCGGCTTTTACCCTTTCCACCACCTGGGCGAGCTCCTGGGGCCAATAGAAGGGGGTGCCGGCCTGCAGGGCCATAAGACCCCCACCCCGCAGTGCCGCCCGGCAGGCGGCGAAGAACTCCTTGGTGAACAGCGCCTCCCCGGGGCCGATGGGGTCGGTGGAGTCCACCAGGATCACATCGAACTCCCCGGGATGGGCCCGCACGAACTCCTCCCCCGGCTGGATGACAAGCTCCGTCCGGGGGTTGTCGAACGCCCCTTGGTGTACGGTGGGAAGGTGCTCCCGGGAGGCCTCGATCACCTCGCGGTCGATCTCCACCAGGGTGGCCCGCTCCACTGGGGGGTGGCGCAACACCTCCCTGAGGGTGCCGCCGTCGCCTCCCCCCACGATCAGCACCCGCTGGGGGCAGCCGTGGAGGAGCAAGGCGGGGTGGACCAGCATCTCGTGATAAAAAGGCTCGCCGCGCTCGGAGAGCATGATTTTCCCATCCAGGGCCAGCACCCGGCCGAGTTCATCCGTCTCGGCCAGCTCCAGCTCCTGGTAGGGCGTTCTCCGGCGGACGAGCCACCGCCGAACGCGCAGACGTAGCTCTACGCCTTCGGTTTGCCGCTCACATAACCAGTCCCCGCATCTATCTCCTGCGCTCATAGCTGGATGCCTCGCTTTATCTCCAGCACCTCCACGCGCTGGGGCCGGAAGAGCTCCCGGAACACCTCCACCGCGGCCTCAGGGATCGCCTTGTCCCCACAGGTGAACACGTCCAGTGCTACGTACGAAAGCTCCGGCCAAGTATGCAGGGAGATGTGGGACTCGGCGATCACCGCCACCCCGGACACCCCATGGGGGTTGAACGTGTGGACTTGGATGTCCAGCCCGGTGGCGTTTGCCCGATCGACCGCTTCCTGGAGGGCCTTGCGGATCTCCTCCGGCTCGTTCAGGTTGCGCTCGCACCCCCAAAGTTCGACCACGAGCTGCCTCCCGAGTGCCTTCATTTTCACCTCCTCCCCTGGGAACTTTTCGGCACATACAAGCGGCCCCATTGGGGAATCCCCCAAAAGGGCCGTGCCACCTCCCAGGTCAAGTGGCCTGTTCACGGGAGTAATTTTAGAAGAACAGGCAGGCGGCGACCACACCCCCACACCGCTCCACCCGGTGCTCGGCGGCTGCCACCCGCAGCTCGGAGAGCTCCAAGCCCCGCATCCGGAACGCTTCCTCTACCTTGGCCCGGGCCTCCGCCACCGCCTGGGCTTGGGAGTCGCCCTGGGCCTCCATGATCACCCCGAACCCGTCTGGGGCCCGGCCCACTGCCACCGCCGCCGCCAACGTCTCCCCGGGCACCGAGGAGGTGCGGGAGCTGTACACCACCAGCGCGAACGCCCCCTTGGGAAGCGAAGGCGGGGCTTCCACCACCTCCACGTGGGGGGGGATGATGCTGGTCACCCGCACCAGGTTGAGGTCCCCAATCCCGGCGGAAAGGAGTGCCCCGTCGAAGGCGTTGAGCTCGGTGGCCCCCTCTGCGGCCCCGGCGACAAGACAGGCTTTTTTTATCTCGTTGGGGATCATTTCGGTCCCGCCTAGGTGGTGGCCGCCTCGGGGTCGGTGAAGATGTCCCCCTCCAGGCGCTCGTTCGCCACCTTAGGGGGCTCAACCAGCTCGATGCGGATCAGGGCCGACCGGTACCAGGGCTCCTCCCGCCCCGGAACCCGCCGCACCGGCAGGTGCTGCCAGGAGCGCATGGTCTCGATGTAGGGCCAGTTCACGTAGTCGTGGAAGTCGTCCCGGAGGTCGGTGAGCACCGCCCCCCGGGCCAGGAGCTCACGCTGGATGGCCCGCCACTTGGCGAGGGAGGCCTCCCGGCGGGTGAGGCCCATGTACCCGGCGCACCCCGGCCCCCGCAGGGAGGAGATGCCCCGGCCGGCGAACGCCAAAAAACCCCGCAGCGATTCGGTGGGATCGCAGAAGAAGGTGTCGAAGGCCCCGAGCAGCTCCTCCGGGAGGGGTTCCCTCAGGTCGTGGCGCAGGGCCTCCACCTGAAGGCCCTCGCTGCGGGCCACCTCGCGGATGAACTCCACCAGCCGCTCGTCGATGTCCAGCATCACCACCCGCTTTGGGGCGCCGGTGAGAGCGGCGGCCAGCGACACCAGGTCATCGTCCCCCAGGACCAGGATCTCCTTTCCGGCCAGGTCCCCCCGGGACCACATGAAGGCGATCCGGTACAGGGTGCTCTCCTCGGTGACGTAGCCCTGGTCGTAGTCCTGGATGGCCTCGGGCCGGCCCGCGGCGATCTTTGCGAACCTCTCAGCCATTTCGGCCACTGGCCCCAGCTCCACCCCCCGGCCGCCGCAGCGCCCGCAGCGCAGCTCCCGGGCCGGGGCGATGCCCGCCTGTTTCACTAGATCCCGGCCGGCCTGGGTTAACCTGATCCGGTCTTTCGCGAACTCCAGCCAGCTCGCCTTTTCCATTTCCCTCAGGGCGGTGCACAGGGCCATCACCGGCACGTCCGAGAGGTCGATGATGCGCCAGATGTCCTCCGAGGTCAGCACGGCGGACAGGATGCGCTGGGCGTCCCTTTCCGTGAACGGGAGGGAGGTCTCAGCGCGTACGCGCTCGGCCAGCGTCTTTAGGTCCATTCTCACCTCCTCCAACGGATTTTTTCGGAGGCTGGAGGACACCGGAAACCGCCACCCGTCGCTACAGGCTCAACAGCTCCTCCTTGGGGAAGGAGGACAGGATCTCACACCCGTCGGGCCGCACCACCACCAGGTCCTCGATCCTGACCCCGAACTTCCCCGGGAGATACACCCCCGGCTCAACGGTGACCACCATCCCCGCCTCCAGGGTGTCCTCCGAGGTGGGGGACAGGCGCGGCCCCTCGTGCACCTCCAGGCCCACCCCGTGGCCCAGGCCGTGGCCGAAGTGCTCCCCGTGGCCGGCCTCCTGGATCACCTTCCGGGCGGCCTGATCCGCCTCTTGTCCTGATATCCCGGCCTGCACCGCCTCCAGCCCGGCCCGGTTGGCCTGGAGCACCAGCTCGTAGATGGCCCTCGCCTCCGGGGCGGGCCGGCCCAGGGCTACCACCCGGGTGAGGTCGGCGCAGTAGCCGTCCACCTTGGCCCCGATATCCAGGAGGATCAGATCCCCCTCCCTCAACTCCCGCTCCCCAGGGAGGTAGTGGGGCATGGAGGAGCCCTCCCCGAAGGCCACGATGAGGTCGAACGCGATGTGGTCAGCCCCGTGCTTGCGGTACCATACCTCCAGCTCCAGGGCCGCCTCTCGCTCGGTCATCCCCGGCTTCAGGCGCCCGAGGAGCCACCTCAGGCCCTCGTCGGTGAGCCGGGCCGCGGTCGCGATCCGCTCCACCTCCTCTGGGTCCTTCACCCGCCTTAAGGCCTCCACCCAGCCGTCCAGGGGCACCAGCTCCATCCCCTTGAGCTTTTTCTCAAGCTTCCGATACAGCCACAGGCTGGTCCGCTGGGTGCCGATCCCCACCCGTTTCAGGGACAGGGACTCCAGCCGATCCGCAAGCCAGTCCAGCCAGCGAGCTGGCAGCTTCTCCACCGGAAGGCCTGGCACCTCCCGGGCGGCCCGTTCGGTGTAACGGGAGTCGGTGGCGAACACGTCGCCTTCTTTTCCCACGATCAGGGCCCCGGCCGAGCCGGTGAATCCGGTAAGGTAGCGCAGGTTCGCCTGGTCCGAGTTCTCCACGTTGACCACCAGGAAGGCATCCAGCCCTTCTTGGGCGATGCGGTTTCTGAGCTTGTCCCTTCTGGGTTTGTAGTCCACCATGCCCCCTTGTCGGCCAATTAGGATGGGAAATCTGAGCCATTCTAGGATCGCCTAACCCCGTTGTCAAAAGCGCTTCCCCGCCCATATAATCCTGGCCATGACGCTCCAGGAACTGCGCGAGGAGGCGGAGAGGCTACGGGTCGCATGGGCGCAGGGGCTTGCGGGGGCAGCTAGTCTGGACGAGCTTGAGGCCCTGAGGGTGAAGTTTTTGGGCCGCAAGGGACACCTCACCCGGCTCCTCTCCGCCCTCAAGGAGCTCCCGCCCCAGGAGCGGGCCCAGGCCGGCCGGATCCTGAACGCCCTGAAGGGGGAGATCGTCGGGGCTCTGGAGGAGAAGGGCCGGGAGATCGAGGCGCGGGAGCGGGAAAGGCGGCTGGCCGCGGAACGCTACGATTTCACCCTGCCCGGAAGATGGCGCCCCCTGGGGCACCTCCATCCCCTGACCCAGGTGCGCCTGGAGATCGAGGACATCTTCATGAGGATGGGGTTCGACGTGGCGAGCGGCCCCGAGGTGGAGGACGACTACCACAACTTCGAGGCTCTGAACATCCCCGAGGACCACCCGGCCAGGGATGAGTGGGACTCCTTCTACATCGACGATGTGCACCTTCTGCGCACCCACACCTCCCCGGTGCAGATCCGGGTGATGAAGTCCAGAAAACCCCCGGTGCGGATCATCTGCCCTGGGCGCTGCTACCGGCGGGACACCCCGGACGCCACCCACTCCCCGGTGTTCCACCAGGTGGAGCTGCTGTGGGTGGAGCGGGGTCTGACTATGGCCAATTTGAAGTGGATCATCGAGGAGTTCGTGCGTCGCTTCTTCGGCCCAGGGTACGAGATGCGGTTTTCGGCCGATTTCTTCCCGTTCACCGAGCCCTCGGCCCAGGTGCACATCCACCGCCAGGGCGGGCCGTGGCTGGAGATCATGGGGGCGGGGATGGTGGACCCGGCGGTGCTCACGGAGGTGGGCTATGACCCTGAGGAGGTGACCGGGTTCGCCTTCGGGCTGGGGATCGAGCGGATGGCCATGCTGCGCTGGGGGATCGAGGACATCCGCCTGTTCTATCAGAACGACATCCGCTTTTTGTCCCAGTTTTGAGGGTGGTGGACTTCTTCTACCCGGCTGGGGACGGACAGGGGCGGGGCTTTACTTTTGCTTGTCAAGATTCGACCCTGCTTGTTCTGGGGGCTATTCCCTGGGGGGTTAATCTGAGGAGGTGAGGAGGGCTGCCAGGGCGGCGGCCGCCTCCCGCAGGTACCCGGGGTCGATCGCCCCGTGCGGGCTCGGGGTCTCGGCGATGCGGGCCGGGATGTGGAGCCTCACGGGATCGAACCCCTCCCGCAGCTTGAACGCGTACTTGCGCCGCAGGATTTTCTCGCCCAGGGTCCGGAGCCCCTCGCCGTCCCATCCCTCCCCGAGGACGGAGAGACACCGGGAGGCCGTGTCAAGATCGTAAAGCCCCCGGGCGAAGAAGCAGACGACCAGCGACGAGAGGACCTGGCGGCGGGCCTCCTCGGAGAAGAGGGCACGGGCGAGCTCCTCTGGCGACCTCTCCCTTCCCTCCCGTAGGTCGGCCTGGTCCACGGCGTAGCCCGCCGAATCGAGGTGGGAGTGGCGCGCCCCCAGGAGGTGGGTGAGGTAGGCCCCGGGGCCGGTGTGGTAGCCGGCCATCTCGTTTCCCCCGAATGCCAGGGCGAACTCCTCTCCCCCGTAGCGGGCCGCGGCCGCCATCACCCCCCGGGCGAGGTGCTCGTAGAGCTCCCCATCCCGCTGGGCGATCCGCCACACCATCTCCCTGTAGACCCCGTAATCACCCCATTTGGGGACGAGCCCCCCGGTATCCCGGTCGGTGATCAGGCCCCGCTCGAACGCCTCGGTGGCCCAGGCGAGGGCCACCCCGCAGCTCATGGCGTCGAGGCCCAGATGCTCCACCGTGTCCATGAGCCGGAGGAACCCCTCGGGATCCTCGCCCCCGAGCATCGTGCCCAGGTCGTGGTACTTCCGGAAAAGCTCCGAGTGCACCGCCCGCTCGTGGAGCTCGCGGTACAGGCGACTGTATCCGGGGGGATCGGCCACGGGGACCCGGCCTTTGCCGATGATCACCACCGCCCCGTAGCCCGCCAGGCGCAGGGCCACCGCCGAGCGGCCGCCGCAGGGGGACTCCCCCAGCTTCCCGGTGTGGGGCGACTTGAACAGGGCTACCGTCTTGGAGGCCAGAGGGAACAGGGCGGACAGGGGCCCCACAGCGAAGATCACTGGATTCTCCGCCGCGAGGGGATCCGCCCCGGCGGGACAGAGCTCGTGCAGGAGCTCGACCGCAACCCCGGTCCCCCCGAGCCGGGCCCGGAAGAGTTCCCCCCGCTCCTCGACCCAGTAGCGGTGCGCGGAGAGGTCGATGAACAGGACGCGAGCGAGGTACTTATCCACGAGCTACCTCCTCGAAGGCCAGCACCCCGTGGGGGCAGAACCCGGCGCAGAGGCCGCAGTGCCGGCAGATCACGGGTTTTCCTCTATAACCCCCGCTCCATCCCGCCCACCGACCGCACCGCGATGGCCGACCGCGCCAGGCCCCCTTCCCCGAACCGCCGGGCGCAGGCGAACGCACACAAAAGGCAATCAACGCACCGGTCGACGTCCACCACAGAGAGTCGCTTCGCCATGTCGGATTCCAATTTACATCGCGATCCAGTCGAGTACCAACCGTGCCGGACAGCGTGGATTGGGTGGCCGGGAGGCACGCGGATAAAATGGCGTCGATGTCGGAAAAACTTCTGCGACCTGAGCCTCAGGGGGCCGAACAGAACATGCGCTCCCTGCGTCCCCACACTCTGACCGAGTTCGTGGGACAGGAGGGCATCAAGGAGCGGCTGAAGATCTACATCCAAGCCGCCAAAGCACGGGGGGAACCGCTGGATCACGTGCTGCTGCTGTCGCCTCCGGGACTGGGGAAGACCACCCTGGCCCACATCATCGCCCAGGAGATGGGGGTAGCGATCAAGGTGTCCAGCGGCCCGGCCATCGAACGGCCCGGTGATCTCGCTTCCATCCTCACCCGCCTCTCACCCGGGGACGTGTTCTTCATCGACGAGATCCACCGGCTTCGTCGGCAGGTGGAAGAGGTCCTGTACCCGGCCATGGAGGACTACAAGCTGGACATCGTGCTGGGGGAAGGGCCGCACGCCCGCTCCATCCGATTGGAACTGGCTCCGTTCACCCTGGTCGGGGCCACCACGAGGGAGGGGCTGCTCACCTCCCCCCTGCGAGATCGGTTCGAGGTCACCTTCCGTCTGGAGTTCTACTGGCCGGAGGAGCTGGCGGAGATCATCCGCCGGGCCGGGGCTAAACTCGGGGTCACGGTCACGGATGAGGGGGCATGGGAGCTGGCGGCCCGGGCCCGGGGCACCCCCAGGATCGCCCTGCGGCTCCTCCGCCGGGCCCGGGATGTGGCCCAGGTGGCCGGGGCGAAGGCGATAGACGGTGAACTGGCCAAGAGGACGCTGGAGATGCTAGGGATCGACGAGGAAGGCCTGGACGGCCTGGATCGGAAGATCCTCGGGGTGATCATCGACCGGTTCGAGGGGGGGCCGGTGGGGCTGGAGACGCTGGCCGCCGCATTGGGGGAAGACCGGGACACCATCTCCGAGGTCTATGAGCCTTATCTCATCGCCAAGGGATTCATCCGCCGCACCCCCCAGGGTCGACAGGCCACCGAGAAGGCGTACCGGCACCTGGGCCGCGCGCCCACCACCCTGCTTTAGCCCCTCCGGGTCACGGACGACGCAAGAACGCTTTGGCCCCGGCCAGGAAGTCCCCCACCACCCCGCTGAACCGCCGCCAGTCAAAAAGGAGCGCCACCACCATCCATAGGAGCCCTAGGTAGGCGGCCTGCCGCTCGTGGAAGTAGGCCACGATGAAGGGAGCGAACACCCACGGGAAGGCCACCAACATGGTGAACGCCTTGAACTTGAGGAACTCCTCCCCCCACAGGTGCACCGCCAGGGATAGCGGCACCGCCAGGGCCAGGTAGGCGATCCCCAGCCCCCGGGGCACCAGGCCCACCGACACCAGGTAGATGGCCGAGGCCAGCACCATCAGCATGTCGAACTGGAACTCGTGCTCACCGATCCAAGTGGGCCCCTTATCCAGCCGCCTGGCCAGCCGCCCGTCCAGCATGTCGGTGGTCCAGCCCAGGAGCAACAGCAGGGTCACCGAGCGCAGTGCCTGCGGCCCGGCCGGGATCAGCCCCAAGATGGCCAAAGCAATCAGCGCCCGGCAAGCAGTGAGAAGATCGGGAAGCCTCCTCCTGTCCATTCCACCTCCATTATAATCGGTATCACCCTCCCAGCCTAAGCCCCTCATCCAGGGGAGAGAACCTGGCTTTGGCTTGGGGAAAGGCCGGCACCTCCAGGGTGAACCTGATGCCAACCAGGTACACCTCCACCCCGGCGCGAAGGCATCCGGCGAAGGTGCGGAGGAGCCCCGCCCGGAGCTGTAGCCACCGAGCGGCGGAAAAGTCGTATTCGCCTGCGGCCCGCACCATCCAGGCCTCTCCCCAAGAGAGTTCGTAGTTCGCCGCTACCCTCTTCAGTGCAAACGGGAAGGTGGCCAGGCGGATCCCGCCGGTGAGCTTCCAACCCTCCCCCCACAGCCGCCCCTTGATGAGCAGGTCCTTCCCCCGGAGGGGGGCGTACCCGATCCCCCCCGCCAGGCTCAACCGGAGCCTCTCCCCGGCGAAGGTGGCCCTGAAATCCGTCTCGATCGGGGCAAGCGGCGCCAGGGACAGGCGGGTGTTTAGCTCCAAGCCGGGCAGGGAGAGCTGCCAGCGGCCCGGGAGGGGCTTACCAGTGGCCAGGTCCCAGCCGAAGGAAAGGCCCCCCCGGAGTTCCCCTTCGCTGGCGGAGAGCGACACTGAAAGCCGGCTCTGGGGGGGCTGCCGGTCGAACTCGAACGGGGAGCGGCCGGCCCGCAGCCGGCCCGAGTACTTCAGGGTCAGCCCCCCGAGGGAAAGTGTGGGGGACAGGGAAAGCACCGCGCGCTCTTCGGCCGGGTACTGGTCCAAGGAGCCGGAGACTGGGAGGGAAAACCGCAGCCGACCCAGTTCCCAAGCGCGGCTCCAGGACGCGGAAACATGGGTGCGCCAGCCGGCCGCCTCCTCCAGATACCTGCCCCACAGAAGCCGCAGAGATAGCGTCCCCCCAAGCAAGGGGAATTCGCCAGGGGTGAGGGAGAGCTCCGGGGCGCGGCGATACGTGACCTCCCCGGCCTTGGCCTCCCCCCAGGTCAGGCCCCAGTCCGTGTCCCCCAGCGTCCCGGACAGGGTGAGCTGCAACCGCTCCGGCTGCCAGGACAGGCTCCCCTCCCAGGTTTCCCCCTGGGCCTGCAAGCGGATCCGCTCCCGAGACAGCTCCGCGCTCACCCGGGCCCACAGCAGGCGCAGGCTCGGCTCCAAGTCCCCCCGGCCTGGGAACCAAGTGAGGCCCGCCGCCCCACAGGTGCCTTCCCCCAGGGAGAAGGGGATGTGCCAGCGCAGGAACCAGTATCCCCCGCGGCGGCCCAATTCCGGAAACAAAGGGGAGGCCTCCTCCCCCAGCCGGGCCGCGTACACCGGCAACCACCCCACCACCCGTCCGAAGGCCAGCACTTCCACCCCCTCGGCGTACAGCCACCGCTGTGGGAGGAGCACGAACCGCCGCGCCCGCACGGAATAGGGGGCTCCCTCAAGACAGGGGCAAGTGGTGAACTCCACCTCCCGCCCCTCCACCCGCACCAGCTCCCCCTCTTGAAACCGCACCTCCCCCCAGCCCCCGGTGAAAAGCAGAGTCTCCTCCTTCTCCGGGCCCCTGAAGGTGGAGCTTCCGGAGAAACCATGGGCGGCGGCCGCTACCAGGTCCCCTGTTTCATCTAGCTGCACCGTGAGCCCGTCCGCCCGCAGCCCCGCTTCCTTCCCCGAGAGCTCGGCTCCCTGGGCGGTGATCTCCCACCCCGCCCCGCTCCACACCGCTGACAGGCGTACTGCTTCAAGCTCCCACCCTTCAACTCTGGCCCGCACCCCTCGGGCTTCGATCAGCTCCGCCCCGGATTGGATCACCAGCTCATCGGCGTACAGTTCCTCGAAGGGCGGTGGGGCAGCCACCCCCAAGCTGGCGAACAGGAGCAGCCCCGCCGCCACCCGCCATAGCCCCCGGATCCGCAACCGGTCCACCCCCACCAGCAACAACAACCCCAATCCTCCCAGGAGGATGTGGGGCAGCCACGCCCCAAGGGATGGGGGTAGGAAGCCCCGCCGGGCCAGGGTCCGGGTCCAGATGAACAGGCCCTGGGCGGCCGCGGCCAATAGGAATCCGGCCACCGCCCCGGCGGCCCGCCCACGCCGCCCGAGCAAGGCCCCCAACGGTGCTCCAAATAGGGCGAACACCAACGCCGCCGCCGCCACCGCCAGCTTGGAGTGGAGCTCCACCAGCAGGTTCCGGGGATCCAGCCCGGAGCGGGAAAACAGCCTAACCCGCGCCAATAGCTCGCGTACCGACATCTCGCTGGGGGTTCTCCCCGCCAGGAGCCCCTGCTGCAATTCCTCCCCTACCGTCAGGACCAGGGAATCGAACCGTACGATCTCCTCCAGGTTTCCGTCCTGGGAAAAGCGCAGCAGCCGCCCCGCCAGGAGCTCCAACCGGTCCCCGGAAAACCTCCCCTCTTGGGCGGTGATCACCACCGGGAACGGGCCTTGATGGGGATACAGTTCCCCGGAGAGGTCATACACCACGATCCCGTAAGCCAGGTTCCCCTGATAGCGGGACACGTAATAAAGCTCCCCCTTCGCCCCCCGGAAGAACACGTCCTCCTGGGGACTGGGGATCTCCCCCCGACCCCGATATAACAGGGACAGGAGTTCCCGGCGGTAGGCGGATTCCGCTGCCGGCACCGCCAGCTCCGAGAGCAGGAACGAAAGGCAGCTTGCCAAAAGCCCGAACATCACGAACGGGACCAGGATGCGCCGCAGGGGATAGCCCAACGCCTGAAAGGCGAGCAATTCCCTGGCGGTGGCAAGCCGCGACAGGGACAGGAAAACGGCCAGCAGCACCCCGGCCGGGATGGCCAAGGTCAGCATGCTGGGGAGCTTAAACAGGAGCAATCGCAATACCTCCCCTGCCCCCGCCCCCCGGGCGAACAGGGCATCGGACAGCGACAGCACCAGCTCCAGCCCGATGAACACCAGGAACGCTAGCAAAGCCAGCCCGAACGTGGGCCATAGCTCCCGCCAGAGGTACCGATCCACCTTTTTGAGCACGCACGATCTTAGCAGTCCACCGTGCCCTCGGTCCAGCCCGGTTGAGGGCGGGGGGCGGCGTGGGGTATCTTCCCCCAGCCATGAGAGCCTGTGTGCTCACTTGGGGCTGCCAGCTCAACGCCCACCGCTCCGAGGAGATCGAGGGGGTGTTAGAGCAGGCTGGATACCGGCTGGTGGACCGGCCGGAGGAGGCGGACGTGGTGATCCTGAACACGTGCATGGTCCGCCAGCGGGCCGAGGACAAGGTGATCGGCCGGGTGGGGGAGCTAGCCCGGCTGCGCCGCCATGGCACCCTGATCGGGGTGGGGGGGTGTATGGCCCAGGGGAGGAAGAAGGACCTATTCCGCCTGGCCCCGGGGATCGACTTCGCCTTCGGCACCGCCGACATCTCCCGGTTGCCGGAGCTGATCGAGCGGGCCCGACAGGGGGAGCGGCCAGGGCACTTCCCGGCCCCAACGGGTTGGGAGTCCCTGCCGGTGCGGCGCAGGAGCCGGTTCAAGGCCTACGTCACCGTGGCCGAGGGTTGCTCCCACGCCTGCACCTATTGCATCGTCCCCTTCGTGCGGGGGCCATTGCGCTCCCGCCCGCTTCCGGAGATCTTGCAGGAGTTGTGGGGTTTGGCTTCCTCCGGCTACCAGGAGGTCACCCTGCTGGGGCAGAACGTGGACGCCTACGGGGTGGACCTCGGGGACGGGACGGACTTCGCGCGCCTACTGCGGGAGGTGGCCCGGGTGCCCATTCCCAGGATCAGGTTCACCTCCTCTCACCCCGCCTACATGACCGAAGACACCATCGCCGCCGTCGCCGAAGGGGAAAACATCTGCGAGCACGTGCACCTGGCAGTCCAATCCGGAAGCGACCGGGTGCTTTCCGTCATGCGCCGGGGCTATACCCGAGAGGGGTTCCTCAACACAGTGGAGAAGCTGCGGAAAGCGGTTCCCGGGATAAACATCACCACCGACATCATCGTGGGCTTCCCCGGGGAGACGGAGCGGGACTTCGAGGACACCCTATCCCTGATCGAGGAGGTGGGGTTCGGCACCGTGTACGTGGCCACCTACTCCCCCCGTCCTTACACGCGGGCGGCCCGGCTGCCGGACTCCGTCCCCAGGGAGGAGAAAGCCCGCCGCCTGCAGGAGGTGCTTGCTCTGACCCGCAGGATCGCCCATGAGCTCCACCGCCGCCACATCGGGGACACGGTGGAGGTGTTGGTGGAGGGATACCTGCCGGAGAAGGCGTGTTATTATGGGAAGACCCGGGACTTCCGGACGGTGCTGCTGGCGGGGGAGGAACGACTGGTGGGCAAGTTCGTGGAGGTGGCGGTGGAGGGAGCCTCGCCCGGGGCCATGGAGGGGAGCGTGGTGAAGGAGCTGGTGGCATGATCCTGACGGTGACGTTGAACCCCACCCTGGACAAGTTCTATTGGGTGGACCGGCTGCCGCTGTCGCTGGAGCGGGTGGAGGAGGAGATCCTGATCCGCGCCCGCAAGGCATCATCCTCGGCCGGGGGCAAGGGGATCAACGTGTCGGTGTTCCTGGCCTGCATGGGCCTGGAGACGGTGGCCATGGGGTTCCTGGCTGGGCACACCGGGCAGATCATCCTGCGGGACGTGCTGGCGCGGGGGGTGACGGCCAACTTCGTGTGGATCGAGGGGGAGACCCGTACCAACGTGACCATCATCGAGCGGGGACGGGAGTACCACCCGGTGAAGATCCACGAGGAGGGGCCTCCCGTGCCCAAGCGGGCGGTGGAGCTGTTCCTGCGCAAGTACCAGCGGATGTTGAAGCGGGCGGAGTACGTGGTGCTTGGGGGGGCGTTGCCGCCGGGGATCCCGGTGGACTTCTATCGGGAGCTGGCGAGCCTGGCTCGGGAGCAGGGGCTGCGAACGGTGGTCCACGCCGGAGGGGCGGCCTTGAAGGCGGCCCTGGAAGCGGGCCCCTATTTCGTGAAGCCGGACGTGCGGGAAGCGTCACAGGTGGCGGATCTCCCCGCCAAAACCGAGCAGGAGATCATCGCCGCTGGTAAGTACACCATGGAAAAGGGGGTGCAGGTGTGCCTGATCTCCCACCACGTCACCGGCGACATCCTCATCACCCCGGAGGGGGTGTGGGAGCTGCAGGCCCGGGTGCCCCTCTCTAGGTACAAGAACCTGGTGGGTGCGGATGACGCCCTGGTGGCCGGGGTGCTATATCGGCTGGTGGAGGGAGACCCCCTGCTGGACGCGGTCAAATTCGGCATGGCCGCTGCCATCGCCTCAGCGGAGATCGAACCCAAGCTGTGCCTGGCCAAGCCGGCCATCGAGCAGGAGATGAAGGAAGTGGAGGTCGTCCGGAAGGAGGGGGGATGAAGGCGCGGGAGTTCATGCGGCGGGACCTGACCTCTGTGGAATTGGACACCACCGTGGCCGAGGTGATCTACCTCATGGAACAGTCCGGCCTCTCCTCCCTGCCGGTGCTGGACGACGAGGGGGTACTGGTGGGGGTGATCTCCGAGAAGGACCTCATCCGCGCCGCCTTGCCTGGGTATCTGGAGATGCTCCACTCCGCCTCCTTCCTCCCCAGCCTGAACCAGCTCACCCGCCGCCTGAGGGAAATGGCCGACCAGCCGGTCTCGGAGTACATGCGATCCGACGTGATCTTCGTGCGCCCGGACGACGAGGACCTCCAGATCGCCGATACCTTGATCCGCCACGAGCTGAAACAGGTGCCGGTGGTGGACGAACAAGGGCACCTGGTGGGGGTAATCCGCCGGATCGACCTCCTCTACCACCTGATTTGAGGTGGAGTTCCTAGCCCTGGACCTGGAGACCACCGGGCTCGATCCCCAGCGGGACGAGATCGTGGAGATCGGCCTGGTGTGGTTCTCAGAAGGCGAGCCGAAGGCCAAGCGGAGCTGGTTGGTGCGGCCCACCAGGCTCGGGGAGGGGCTGGCCGTCTCCGGACTCGGTTGGGAGGAGCTCCGGGGTGCCCCCGCCCTGGTGGAGGTGTTGCCCCGGGTGCTGCCGGAGCTGGCCGGCCAATTGGTGGTGGGCCACAACGTCCAATTTGACCGGGCCTTCCTGGCGGCCGGGGCCCGGCGGCTGGGGATCCCCTTCCCCCGGGCGCGCTGGGTGGACACCCTAACCCTGGCCCGGGCCCTGTGGCCGGGGCGGGCCGGCTATTCCCTGGAGGAATTGAAGGAAGAGTTGGGCCTGGCGGCGGGCGGCCATCGGGCCCTGCCCGATGCCGAGGCCGCCGGCCGAATTTTTTTGACTTTGCTCTCTCACCTAGCATCACTTCCAGATGAGGAGCGGGCCCGCCTCTCGCCTCAACTCCCGGAGGAGGTGTGGGAGCTACTACCGGGGGCGGAGCTGGCGGAGGCGTTCGGCAGGCTGGAGGCCCGGCCTGGTTACTCCCGTCGGCCCACCCAGCGGGCGTTCGCCCGGGCCGCCTTGGCCGCCTTTCAGGAGGGGAAGGTGGGGCTTCTGGAGGCGGGGCCGGGGACCGGGAAGACCCTTGGCTATCTGCTGCCGCTCCTTCAGCTTTTGGCCAGGGAGGGGGGGCGGGCGGTGGTGGCCACCCGCACCCGGGCCCTCCAGGAGCAGCTGTGGCGGCATGACCTGCCGTTGGCCCAGGAGGCTCTGGGTTCGGGCCTTTCGGTAGCCCTTCTCAAGGGGCGGGAGAACTACCTGTGTTTGCGGCGGCTGGAGGAGCTGCGAGGGCGGCTGGGGGCCGAGGAACTGGGCCCCGTGTTCGCCTGGGCCGCCCGCACCGACACCGGAGATCTGGACGAGCTTTCTGGACTCATCGCCGGGGCGCGGGAGTTCCTGCCGGAACTGCGGGACGTGCCGCTCCGTTGTGGGGGGGCGGGCTGTCTATTCTGGCGGGGTTGTCCCTCCCGGCGGGTCCGGGATCGGGCCCGCAAGGCGGCCCTGGTGGTGGTGAACCATGCCCTCCTGGGGGCGGACCTGGCCTGGGGTGGCCGGATCTTGGGGTCCTATGACTACCTAGTGGTGGACGAGGCCCACGGCCTCCCGGAGGCCCTGCGGGCTGCCCTGTCCCTGGAGCTCTCCCCCCACGGGGTGCCGCACCTTTTGGCGGAGCTGCGGGAGGCGGTCCCCGGGGAGGCACGGCTGGAGCGGCTGCGGGGGCGGGTGGCCGCCGTCCACCGGGAGTTCTGGCAGGCCCTCACCCCCCGCGTCCCCGAGGAGCCGTCCCGCTATGGGGAGGGGGAGCTGGCGGAGCTGGCCGGGCAGGCCCAAGCCCTCGTCGCCGCCCTGGTGGAGCTGGCCGGGGCACTGGGGAAGGCGGCCGAGCAGGGGGAGGGGGAGGAAATGGCGGAGCGGTGTCGGGCTCTGGCCCAGGAGGCGGCCAGATTGGGCGAGACCGCAGAGGCCCTGATCCGGCAGTCCCTGGAGGACTACGTGTACTACTGGGAGCGGACCCTGGCCGGGCCGATCCTGCGGGCGAGCCCGGTGGAGCTGGCCCCCCTGCTGGCGGAGGGCTTCTGGTCCCAGCTGGCGGGGGCCATCCTCACCTCCGCCACGTTGGCGGTGGGCGGGGACGCCGGGCACCTGGTCCGGGAGCTGGGCATCCTCCAGGGCCGCGCCGTGTTCCGGTCCTGGCCCTCCCCGTTTTCCTACCGGCGGGTGCGGGCGTTCGTAGTGTCCGGGCTGCCGCTTCCGGACGACCCGGACTACCCGGGGGCCCTGGCCCGGCTGATCGGGGCGGCGCTGGAGGAAGTGCCCCGCCGGGCCCTGGCCCTGTTCACCTCCCGCCGGCTGCTTTCTGCCACCCGGGAGGCCCTGGCGGGGGTCCCGGTCTTGGCCCAGGGGATCGATGGGGAGCGGGAGGGGCTCCTGGCCCGGTTTCGCCGGCACCCGCCCCCGGTGGCGCTCCTGGGGCTGGACACCATGTGGGAGGGGGTGGATCTCCCAGGGGAGGAACTGGAGCTACTGTTCATCACCCGGCTCCCGTTCCCGGTGCCCACCGATCCCTTGGCGCAGGCGGAGGCGGAGCGTCTGCGGGCCCGGGGGGAGGACCCGTTCACCTCCCTGTTCCTCCCCCGGGCGGTGCTCAAGCTGCGGCAGGGGGTGGGCAGGCTGGTGCGGACCCCTCAGGACCGGGGCGCCATCGTGATCACCGACGTGCGGGCGGCCTTACGCCCCTATGGGGAGCGATTCCTGGCTGAATTGCCGGTGCGGGCTCAGGTGGTCCCGGGGGCCGAGGCGCTTTCCGTTGCCCTGCGCGAGCTTTTCAGCTAGCGTAAACCCAGTCATGGCCTGTGTTCCCTGAACCAAGTATCTGGTTCCCACAGGGCTCAAAGCCGCTAAGGATCCAAGTTTCAAAAATTTTACTTACATTGCTCCTTCCCGGACTTAAGCTGAGAGGTGGCATATGAGTTTCCATTTCCACCGGGTCGGCCGCGTCTCCCCTTGTTGATTACGCAACCGGCGTTACGCTTCTTGCGTAAGACAGCGGCCGGTGTTCCGCTCGCAGCCAGCGTCTAAAGATCACCATCCCCCGGCTCCCGCTCCAAGATCTCTTCAGCGAGCAACCCCTCCAACACGTACTACATGCTCGAGGCGGAGCCACGCTAAGAGACCTTCTGCTCCACCGAGAATCAGACGCTGGGCGGGTTTGGACCCAGCGAACTTGCAGGAACCGCTGCCCAGGCCGGGCGGGGCTATACTTTCCCCAAGATCACGGAGGTGATAGGAATGAGGTTCCCGAGGTTTCTATTTCGGGTGAAGAACCGGGAGATCGAAAACGAGGCCAAGAAGATGGTGGAGGTGTACGGGATAGACGACATCGAGATCCGCCGGGACGACACCATCGCCGATGCCTGGCTGGAGGACTACGAGGCCGGCCGCACCATCTACGGGCTGGAGGAAATCGAAAAGTACCTGGAGGAGCTGACCAGGCGCTGAGCCCTTCGGAAAAAGGGAGCTGGGAGGTGATGTAGGTGCGCACAGGGCTGTTCACGTTGGCGCTGGTCGCGGCGGTGGGATTGATCCTGTGGGCCCAGCAGCCGATCGAAGAGATCCGCGCCAGCGCCCCTTCCCCGGAGGATTACCCGGGGATGGACGCGGTGGTGATGCTGGACGCAAGCTACCTCAGGCTGACCCAGACCGGGTCGGAACTGGTGGTCCGCCAGCGGATCTGCCTGCTCACCCACGAGGGGATCAAAAACTATGGCGAGGTGCAATGGCCGTACGACACCGAGCTCCAGGAGCTGCAGCTGGACTATGCCCGCACCATCACCCCGGACGGGCGGGAGGTAACCCCGGCCCCCTCGGCCGTCCATGAGGTGACGTTGCCCACGGTACGGGACGCCCCCATGTACTCCAGC
>JAJOKL010000025.1:0-3912 GCA_021129895.1 Candidatus Bipolaricaulota bacterium | reverse complement strand
CTATCAGCATGCCCGCCTTGGAGCCGGGGGCGATCATCGATTGGCAGATGACCATTCGGGATAAGGAATCGGCGCCCGAGGAACTGATGCCAGAGCTTTTCAACATCTGGCTGTTCGCCTGGCCCATCCCGGTGCAGCGCTCGGAATTGGTGGTGGAGGTGCCGGAGGGGACCGACCTCCGCTGGCAAACCAGGGGAACAGAGGTGGAGCCCACGGTGCAGACGGCTTCCGGTACCGTCACCTACACGTTCACCAAGGCGGACATCCCCGCCATCACCTATGAGCCCTACATGCCCGATCTGCGGGCCCTATCACCCCTGTTGGTGGTGAGCACCTACGAAAGCTGGGACGAGATCGCCGCCTGGTACGCGGACGTGGCGGAGGACCGGTATCAGACCACGAGCGAGCTCCTGACCATGGTGGAGGAGTTGACCTCCGGGATCCAAACCCCCTCGGAGAGGATCAGCGCCATCTACGACTTCGTAGCCCGGGACGTGCGCTATGTGGCCCTGGAGTTCGGCCTGGGGAGCTACCAACCCCATCCCGCCCCGGAGGTGTTCGCCAACCGCTACGGAGATTGCAAGGATCAGGCCACGCTCCTCATCACCATGCTCAGGGCGGCCGGGTTCGAGGCCTATCCGGTGCTGCTTCTGGTGGGGGATGGACTGGACGTTGACTTCGATCTCCTCCCCACCCCCTACATGTTCACCCACGTGATCGCCGCCGTGCGCCAAGGTGAGGATTGGCTCTTGCTGGATCCCACCTGCGACCTGTGCACGGCCGACTATCTCCCCGATTACGACCGCGCCAAACACGGGCTCTTGGTGCTAGGGACCGAAGACCAGCCCGGGCTTCAGGTGCTCACCGACCCGTTCCGTCCTGAGGAGAGCTTCGTGAAGAGCGAACTTCGGGCCGCCCTCTCGCCGGATGGGGACCTTGTGGCCACCGCCTCCATCTCCATCGGGGGGTTCAGCTCGCTGCTGTACAGGTCGATTTTGCTCTCCTATCGGCCGGAGGAGCGGCGGAAGATCTTCGAACAGCTGCTCAACTACGTGGTCCCCGGGAGTCGCCTCCTCTCCTTCGAGCACTCAGACCTCGAGGACACCCACCTGCCGGTGACCATCACCGAGGAGTTCGAGAGAGCGGGCTTCGCCCAAAAAGCTGGGTCCATAATGCTCTTTCCCATCCCCTATCCCGCCCAGCTTCCGTTCCCGGGCTACTTCGCCGACGAAGTGGGGCAGGAGGCTCGAATCCACCCCTTGATCACCTGGCCGCAGCGGATGGAGGTCTACGTGGAGCTCACCGTCCCAGAGGGGATGAAGGTGCAATTGCCGGAGGCCGTGACGGTGGAGAACGCCCTTGGTCTGTTCAAGTCGGAGTATGCCCTGATGGAAGAGGGGAAGATCACCGCTTTGCGAGTTCTTCAGGTGAACGTAGATCAGGTCAGCCCTGAGGACTATCCGCTTTACAAGGAGATCATCAACGCGATGATCCAGGATTCCCAGGCCATGGCGGTGCTCATGCCATGAGGGAGGCGAGGTGGCCACGATAGAAGACTTTCAGAGGATCGACATCCGAGTGGGGACGGTGATTGAGGTCGAGCCCTTCCCGGAGGCCAAAAAGCCCGCCTACCGGCTCAGGATCGACTTCGGCCCCGAGCTGGGCATCAAGACCTCCTCCGCCCAGATCACCGACCTCTATCGCCCGGAGGAGCTGGTGGGCCGGCAAGTGCTGACGGTGGTCAACTTCCCCCCCAAGCGCATCGCCGGGTTCACCTCCCAGGTGCTGGTGCTGGGGGTGGACGATGCCCGTGGGCGGGTGGTGCTGGTGACCCCGGAGCGGCCGGTGCCAAATGGCCACCGCCTGTACTAGCATGGGCCGCCAGGATCGCCTTAAGGAGACCCGGCGCATCATCGAGCGCACCATCCTGGTGCGCCGCATAACCCTGGGCACCTTCTCCCTGGTGGCGCTCATCGTGGTCCTTTTCTCCGAGATCTCCCCCTTGAACCCCCTGTTCGCGGTGCCGTTCGCCTGGCTACTGCTCACCGTGCCTTTTCAGTACCTGATCCGGCGGCAGCGCACCCTGCGAGCCCTAGACAACGTGCACGCTGCCTTCTTATCGTTAGAAATTCTGCTGGTGGCCTATCTTATCTACCGCATGGGCGGGGTGGAGTGGATTGGGGTGGTATTTTATCTCTTCACCGTGATTTACGCCAATTTCTTCCTGCCCAAGGCCGCCGGGTACGTGGTGACCGGCCTTGCAGTGGGCTCCTACGCCCTGGTGGCGTTTTTGGAGTATTTTGGCATTATCCCCCATTACTCGTTGTTTCAGCCGGCCGGGCCGCCACACCGATACCTGCCCTACGTGGTGACCACGGTGCTGGCCGGGGGGGTGGGGCTCTATTCCATCCTGGCGTTCACGGTGCGGGCGTTCGCCGGGATCTACGAACGGCAGCGGAGGGAGCTCGAGCGGCGGGAGCGGGCCCTGTCGCGGCTTTCGGCCCGGCTCCTTTCGGCGCGGGAGGAGGAACGGCGGCGCATCTCCCGGCGGCTGCACGACGAGCTGGGGCAGACCTTGGCCGCTGCCCGCTGGGCCCTGGCTTCCGGGGACCTAACGGAGGCGGAACGGCTCTTGGCCGCCGCGGTGGAGGGGGTACGGTCCCTGGCCCGGGACCTCCGGCCTCCGCTCCTTGATGAGCTCGGCCTGGGGCCGGCCCTCAGGAACCTGGTGGAGCGGTTCTCCGCCGCCACTGGGGTGGAGGTGCGGGCGGACCTCCCCGAGGGCAGGTTCCCGGAGAGGATCGAGACCGCCGCCTTCAGGACGTTGCAGGAGGCGCTGGAGAACGTGCGGCGCCATGCCGGAGCCCGCCGGGTGTCCCTACGGCTGGAGCGGGAAGGAGGGGCGTTGGTGGGGGAGGTGCGGGACGACGGTCGCGGGTTCGACCTCCGCCGCACCCCGGAGGGGTTGGGACTGTCCGGCATGCGGGAATGGGTGTCCCTGGTGGGCGGGGAGCTGAGCGTCGAGTCGGCCCCGGGACGGGGCACGCTGGTGAGGTTCGTGATCCCCCTGTCATGATCCGGGTGCTCATCGTGGACGATCACCCGGTGGTGCGGGCCGGGCTGGCCCGGCTCCTCTCTCGGGCCGGGCTGGAACCGGTGGGGGAGGCCGCCTCCGGGGAGGAGGGGATAAAGCTCGCCCAAAAGCTCTCCCCGGACGTGGTGCTATGGGACCTGGCCATGCCGGGCGGGGGTCTGGAGGCCATCGGGAGGTTGCGGGCCGCGGCCCCCGGGGTGCGGGTGTTCGTCCTCACCGCCCTGGACGACCCCCTGCTGGCGCGGGAGGCGGCCCGGGCCGGAGCGGACGGCTTTTTGGCTAAGACCTGCCCTCCGGATGAGCTGATCGCCGCGGTGCGGACCTGCGCCCGAGGGAAGAAGTACTTCCCCGGACTACCCTGCTTGTCCCCCCGGGAGGAGGAGGTGCTGGCCCTGCTGTCTCAGGGGCTCCCTAACCGGGAGATCGCCGCCCGGCTGGGGGTGTCGGTGAAGACGGTGGAATCATATCTGGAGAAGCTAAAAGGGAAACTGGGTTGCGCCTCCACCGCTGAGCTCCGGGCCCGCGCCCTCCGCCGCACCGCCTAGCTTGAGCAGAGCCTGCCCCACAGCCCCTGGTTTTTGCAGGGCAGGCTCTGAAGTTTGGCAGTGGGGACCAAAAGTAAGGAGTGGGAAGAGGGAAAAAGCTGGCTGGGCCGTCTTGGATCTGCTAGCCTAGATCCTTCTCGGGACCGAGTGCAGGGGGCACACACGGGCACTTGACAATAAAAATGTTGTCGATAAATTTGTTGTCAAAATGTTCACCCTGAGGCCGGTGTGCGGGGAGGACTTCCTGGACCGGGAAGAGCTGCTCCAGGAGCT
>JAJOKL010000115.1:2811-23863 GCA_021129895.1 Candidatus Bipolaricaulota bacterium | reverse complement strand
CACCAGTACCGCCTACGACGACACCGGCATCACCCCTAACGTGGTGTATTGGTACGTGTATTGGTACAAGGTGCGGGCCTGCAACGCCGCCGGCTGTAGCGCCCAGTCGGCGCCGGATTCCGGCTACGCCCAATCCGCCACCGCCGGCGCGCCTCCCACTCCGGTGAACGTGTCCGCCTCCGACGGCACCTATACCGACAGGGTCAGGGTGACCTGGGACGCCGCCCCCGGGGCCGACAGGTACGAGGTATGGCGCTCAACAAGCTATACGGGCAGCTACACGCTTCAAACCGCCAATCTCACCGCCACCACCTATGATGACACCAACGTCACGCCGGGGACCACTTATTACTACAAGGTCAGGGCCTGCAGCGGGCACACCCAGTGCGGTTGCGGTGGCTTCTCCATCCCGGAGTCGGGATACGCCTGCACCTTGCCCGCCAAACCCACCTTTACGCTGAGTTACGACCCCGGAAACGGCTGGGTAGAGGTAACCTGGACCATGCTGAGCGGGTTGGGTTATAAACTGTTCCGAGCCACCGCTGAAGCCGGCCCATATACGGACCTTGGGTTTGTAACCTCTCCGTACTATGATACAACGGTTCAAACAGGCAGCACCTATTGGTACAAACTGCGGGTATGTAATGCCTGTGGCTGTACAGACTCAGATCCTCAGAGCATCACACCCTAGCGCCGACTGAGCCGACTTGACGAAGAGCACAGGCATCTGGTGCGCTTGTAATGCCTAAGGAGGCCAGTATATGCATCCGGTTTTTGTGAGGATCGGTCCCTTGGAGATCCGGTACTACGGGCTCATGTACGTGATCGCCTTTGTGCTCGCCTACTTCCTCATCCGGGCCGAAGTGCGCCGCAAGGGGCTCCCCTTGCGAGGAGAGGACCTCTTGGACCTGTTCCTCCTCGCCATCCCCCTGGGGCTCCTGTTCGCCCGCGCCTACTACGTGGCCTTTCAATGGGACTGGTACCGGGACAACCCCTGGGAGATCGTCAAGATCTGGCACGGGGGCCTGGCCATCCACGGAGGGTTGATCGGGGGGGCCTTGGCATTGTGGATCTACTCCCGCTGGAAGCGGGTGCCCCTGTGGCCGCTGGCCGACGCGGTCGTCCCCGCCCTCATCCTGGGGCAGGCCCTGGGCCGGATCGGCAATTTCCTGAACGGGGACGCCTACGGGGTTCCCACCACCCTGCCTTGGGGGATCGTCTTCCCGGAGAACTCCCCGGCGGGGCAGGCCTACCCCGGCCAGCCCCTGCACCCGGCCATGCTGTACCAGTGCCTGGGGAACCTGATCCTGTTCGGCGTTTTGTGGGGCCTGAGGAGGCGGCCGGCCAAGCCCGGGTTCCTCGCCGCCCTCTACTTCATGGGTTATTCACTGGTGCGGGGGTTGGTGTCCTGCGTGCGGGGGGACTCCCTGTGGCTGGGGCCGATCCGGGCCGCCCACGTTGCAAGCGCCCTGCTGTTTTTCGGGTTCGGGGCCTGGCTCCTCGCCGCCCGCCTGTGGCGCCCTCCCGCGAGGTCCGCTGATCCCCACGAAAACCAAAAACCGCTGAGCACTGAGTTTAAATGAGGCGGAGATTTCCGGGCTGAGAAATGAGGATCCAGCCGTGGTGCCCCTCTCGACGGGGGAGCTGGGTGGGCGGACAGTTCTCCATCGCTTATCCCCTCCCCCTGCATGGGAGGGCTGGGGTGGGGGTGGATAAATCCCCCTCACCCCAACCCTCTCCCACCGGGGGAGAGGGAGCAGTAGGGTCGGAAAACTGGCTTCCCCCTCACCCCGGTCTTCTCCCACCAGGGGCGGCAAGAGAGACCGCGGAAGAGACCCCGAAAGCCCAACCTACGAAGAGAGCACGGGGCTCGTTGAACACAGAGAGAGGCCCCTTTTGCCCTGTTAACCGGGCTTGGTGGTTCACCCTGAGCCGCGGGCGAGGATCTCGGCCACCAGCCGCTCCAGACGGCGGAAATGGGTGCCCCGCCAGTAGAGCTTGCCACAGCCCGAACAGAGCACGTACTCGGAGAGCCAGGCCGCGGTCCGGGGCGGGATCCTGTCCGCCACCTCCTCCTTCCTCACCTTCGTGAGAAGGGCGCCGCACTCAAGACAGCGGCTGAACGGGCTCACCTCTCCGACGAGGTCGAACCGGCGCACCACCTCCCGGGCCTGCTCCAGGGGCTGTTCCGCCCGCACGAAGTAGCCGTGGGTGAGCCGGCCGTGCTTTAGGAGCTGACGGTCCCGGGTGAGGAGGATCCTCTTCTCCCGCACGGAAACCTCCACCAACTCCTCGTCCTCCGCGTGAGGCAGAAAGGAGACGTCCAGGCCCAAGAGCCGGAGCAGGCGAGCAAGCCTTCTCAAGTGCACATCGGCCACGAACGCCGGCCGCCTGAGGGGGCGGGGCCTGAGCCTGATCAGGGGGGAGATGTCCAGGGACTCGAACACCGGATACACCGCCACCCGATCCCCATCCCGGAGGCGATAAGAGAAGGGGACCGACTCCCCGTTGACCAGGATCAGGTCCACCTCCACATGGGGCACCCCCAGGGCCTCGATGGCGTCCTTCACCGCGGGGCTACCGCGGAACCGATAGGAAAACCCCCGCCCCCGCCGCTCCGCGGGGAGGAAATCGTTGAGCTCCGCGTAGAACCTGAACGTGGCCTGGGCCATGGCCCCTGATTCTAGAATCCATTGCGAAAGCCGCTCATCCATCAGCTTTGCGCCCTCCCTGAAGGGACCCAGTGCCAAGTGGCCATCCCAACAGGCTGCCTTAAGGACCAGCCCGGTTCCGCGAACCGAGGCCTGAGCTAGAGCTTGTAGCCGATCTTCCGCAGGAACTCCTTGCGCTGGGCGATCTCGGCGTCGGACTCCACGCCCTTCGTCTTGACCCCGTCGATCACCCCCAGCACCCCCCGGCCTTGCTCGGTCTCGGCCAGCACCACCTGCACCGGGTTGGCGGTGGCGCAGAAGATGCGGCACACCTCCGGCACCATCTTGATCGCGTTGAGCACGTTTATCGGGTAGAAGTCCCGCATCAAGATGATGAACACGTGGCCGGCGGAAAGGGCCAGGGCGTTCCTCCTGGCGAGCTCGGTGAGCTCCTCGTCGGTGCCGGACCAGCGTACCAGGGCCGGGCCGGAGGACTCGCAGAAGGCCAAGCCGAACTTGGCCCCTGGCACTTGGGTCACGATGGTCTCGTGCAGGTCCTCCACCGTCTTGATGAAATGGGATTGCCCCAGGATCAGGTTCACCTCGTCCGGCTTCTCGATCTTCACCAGCTTGAGCTCCATGACCACCTCCTTTTTCATTCCCCCTGGTCCTCCTCTGAGGGCCCGAACAGGCGGGTCCACTCCCGCCGGAACCGGGGGAAGAAGCTGCCCTGGCTTCGGGCCAGCACCACCCCGGTTGGACCCTCCACTTTGGCCTGCACACACAGGGTGCGCCCCTCCTGGCCCACCACCCAAGCCCGGATCTCGAGGGGCTCGCCCACCTTGGCCGGCCGCAGGTACTCCACCTCCAGGCTCCGGGTGACACAAAGGGCCTGGGCAGCCATCGAGGCGGCCCAGATGGAAGCCTCGTCGAGAAGGCTGGCCAGTATCCCCCCGTGGACGATCCCAGGATAGCCAGCGTGCTGCTCCCTGGGAACGAAGGAGGCCTGTACCACCCCGTCTTCGAAGAAACAGCGCAGGCCAAGCGCCGCCGGGTTCTCCCGACCGTCCCCGCACACGAAACAGCCCGGGTACCTCGGAAGCTCCATCCGCTTCTCCATCGCCCCATCTTACCCAAGAGCCTGTTGCGAAAGCCAAGCTCCTCATGTCAATCGCCTTGCGCCCTGCCTTTCCTGGCGCAGCGTCAAAAGGGGCCCTGCAACCAGATCGCTGGTTCCCAATTCCAAACCTCCAACCCCGCTCTTCTGAGGTTTGCGGGGCAGGCGCACCTGTCCCGGTGCCACCAACGTTATACTTGCCCCAGGAGCGTACAGAATGGGATCACATGAACGCCGAGAGCTGTCTGGGGTCCGGTGCTGGGTGGTCACGGTGAGCGACACCCGGACCGAGGACACCGACGAGAGCGGAAGGCTGATCCGGGAAAGGCTCGCCGCCGCCGGGCATCGGGTGGTGGGCTATCGCCTGGTGCGGGACGAGCCAGAACAGATCCGAGAAATCCTGGAAGAGATCGAAGGCGATCAAGCCGCCCAGGCCGTCATCCTGAACGGGGGCACCGGGATCTCCCCCCGGGACGTGACCTGCGAGGCCATCGCCCCGTTCCTCACCAAGGAAATCCCCGGCTTCGGGGAGCTGTTCCGCTCCCTGAGCTTCCAGGAGGTGGGGGCGTTCGCCATGCTGAGCCGGGCCCTGGCCGGGCTCATGGGGAGGAAACTCATCTTTGCCCTGCCCGGGTCCACTGGGGCCGTGGCCCTGGCCATGGACAAGCTGATCCTGCCCGTGTTGGGCCACGCCGCCTACGAGCTGGAGAGGCACGGATGATCGACGGCCAAGGCCGGACCATTCGCTACCTGCGCCTGTCGGTGACCGATCGGTGTAACCTCAGCTGCGTTTACTGCCGTTCGGCCGCCTGCAATGAGGCCCCGCGGGAGGACCTCCTCAGCTTCGAGGAGATCGTCCAGGCGGTGCGGATCGCCTGCGAGCTCGGGATCGACCGGGTGCGGATCACCGGAGGGGAGCCCCTGGTGCGCCGGGGGATCAGCGGGCTCATCCGCATGCTGCGGGAGGGCTGCCCCATCGCCGACCTTTCCCTCTCCACCAACGGGCTTCGCCTGGCCGAGCTGGCCGGCGAGCTCAAGCGGGCCGGGCTGGACCGGGTGAACGTCAGCCTGGATTCTCTCAGCCCGGACCGCTTCCGCCGGATCACCCGGGGAGGGGACCTCGGTGAGGTGCTGGCCGGGATCGAAGCCGCCCAGGAAGCAGGGCTGGCGCCGGTCAAGCTGAACACGGTGGCCATGCGGGGGATCAACGACGAGGAACTAGTGGAGCTGGCCCTGTTCGCCTTGGATAGGGGGCTTACCATCCGGTTCATCGAGCTCATGCCGGTGGGGGAGGCGGTGGCAAGTGGCCTTTGGCCGGCCGCCCACCTGCCCGTCCCCGAGGTGCGGCGGCTGCTTGCGGCCGAACTTCCGCTGCTCCCGGCGGAGGCCGCTCCGGGAAACGGCCCCGCCCGCTACTTCCGGGTCGAGGGCTACCCCGGGGCGATCGGGTTCATCGCCCCGCTTTCGGAGCCCTTCTGCGCCGACTGCAACCGGATCCGCCTCACCGCCGCCGGCGAGCTGCGCCCCTGTCTAGCTCACGACCACGGGCTTTCCCTGCGAGAGCCCTTGCGGAAGGGGAATGAGGTGACGGTGAGAAAACTGTTCCTCCAGGCGGTCAATACGAAACCCTCCGGGCACGGGTGGGGCGAAAGCCAGGAGACCACCACTCCGATGGCCGACCTGGGCGGCTGACCGAAATGTTTTTCAGAACGAAAGCGCTGGACGAGGCCCTGGACATCGTGAGGGCGCGGTTTCACCCCTTGGAGGAGGCCGAGGTCGTCCCCCCCCAGGAGGCCCGGGGGCGGGCCCTGGCGGCCGCCGTCCGGGCCCCCGCTGACCTCCCGGGGTTCGCCCGAGCCACCATGGACGGGTACGCCGTGCGGGCCCAAGACACGTTCGGCGCCTCGGAGGGCGCCCCTGCCAAGTTGCGCCTGGCCGGGGAGGTGAAGATCGGCCAGCCCCCGGACCTCCACCCGCCCTTGGCCCCGGGGGAGGCGGTGGCCATCCCCACCGGTGGGGCCTTGCCCCCCGGGGCGGATGCGGTGGTGCCGGTGGAGGACACGGAGCGGCCCGCATCCAAAGAGGTGCTGGTCTTCTCCCCGGTGGCCCCGGGGGCGAACGTGATGGCGCCCGACGAGGATCTGCGGGCGGGCCAGGAGATCTTCGAAAAAGGGCACCGGCTCCGGCCCCAGGATATCGGGGCCCTGCTCGGGGTGGGGATCACCGAGGTGCAGGTGGTCCGCAGGGTGCGGGTGGGGATCATCTCCACCGGGGAGGAACTGGTGCCCCCCACCGAAGAGCCGAGGCCCGGCCAGATCCGCGACATCAACTCCTACACCCTCCGGGCGCAGCTTGAGGAGGCCGGGGCGGTGCCCAAGCTCTACGGGATCGTCCCCGACGAGGCGGAAAGTCTCCTTGTGAAGACCCGGGAGGCGCTAGGGGAAAACGACCTGGTGCTCCTCTCCGGGGGCTCCTCGGTGGGGACCCGCGACCTCACCCTGACGGTGCTCTCCGAGCTGGGGGAGGTACTGGTCCACGGACTCAGGATCAAGCCCGGGAAGCCCACCATCCTGGGCATTTCTGATGGGAAGGCCGTCGTGGGGCTTCCCGGGAATCCGGTCTCGGCCATGGTGACCTGTGAGGTACTGGTGATCCCCATCCTCCAGCGGCTGCTGGGGGAAAAGGAGCGCCCGCGGCGGCCCATCGCCCTGGCCGAGCTAGCCAGGCCCGTGCCCTCGGCCAAGGGCCGGCTGGACTTCCTGCGGGTGCGGCTGGTGAGGCGCGAGGGGCGACTCCTCGCCGAGCCGATCCTGGCCCAGTCCGGGGCCATCTCCAGCCTGGCGGAGGCGGACGGGTTGGTCACCATCCCGGCGGAGAGCGAAGGCCTGGAAAAAGGGGAGCAGGTGCGGGTGGAGATATGGTGAGGCGCACCCGGTACCTGAGCAAGATGTCCCTGGCCGAGGCCCAGGCCGCCTTCACCTCCGCCCTGGAGGAGGTGGGCTTCTTCCGGGCGGAGGAAGAGGAGGTGGAGGTGCGGGCCGCCCTGGGCCGGGTCACCAGCCGGCCCGTCCACGCCCGCATCCCCTGTCCCCACTTCCGCTCGGCGGCCATGGACGGGATCGCGGTGCGTAGCGAGGACACGCTGGGGGCCCGCGGCGACGCCCCCAAGTTCCTCCCCCGGGAAAGGTTCGAATACATCGGCACCGGGGACCCCTTGCCCGAGCCCTACGACGCGGTGGTGGTGATCGAGCAGGTGCACGAGGTGGAGGGCGGGGTGGAGATCTATGAGCCGGCCTTCCCAGGCAAACACGTGCGGGAGCCCGGCGAGGATTTCCCGAAAGGGGCCCAGGTCCTCCCGGAAGGCCGCCGGCTCCGGCCGGAGGCGATCGCCGCCTGCCTCTCTACCGGGAACCCCACCGTGTGGGTGAAGCGGAAGCCTAAGGGCCTGTTCATCCCCACCGGCTCGGAGCTGGTGCCCCCGGAGGGGGATTGGGGGCCGGGAAAGGTCCCCGAGACCAACTCCCAACTGTTTTTGGGGTACGTGGAGGAATGGGGCGGGGAAGCGCACCTCTCTCCCATCGTCCCCGACCAAAGGGAGGCGATCCGGCAGGCGGTGCTCTCCGCCCTGGAGGAGGGGTATGACTTCATCGCCATCAGCGCCGGCACCTCCAAGGGCCGGGAGGACTTCACCCCGGCCATCGTGGCGGAGCTGGGGCGGGTGCTGGTGCACGGGGTGGGGATCGCCCCGGGGAAACCGCTGCTTTTGGGGCTGATAGAGGGGACCCCCGTGTTCGGCCTCCCCGGCTACCCGGTGGCCGCCTGGGTCGCCCTGGTGCAATTCCTAAAACCCATGCTGGAGCGGTATTTCGGCTGCCCCAGCCCGCCCCCTCCCAGGGTCCAGGGCGTGCTCGCCCACCGGATCCATTCTTCGCTTGGCACCCGGGAGTTCGTGCGAGTGCGGCTGGAGCGGGAAGGGGAAAAAGTGCTGGTGCATCCCCTGCCCGGCGGCTCAAGCCGCCTGTCCTCCCTCACCGGGGCGGACGGGATCGTGGAGGTACCGGAGGAGCTGGAAGGCTTTCAGAAAGGGGCCGAGGTCACGGTGGAACTCCTCCCCCGCTAGAAAACTCAGGTCAGCAGCTCCTCCCCGACGAACTCCCGGATCGAGCCGCTCCCCGGTGCCCGGAACAGCTCCTCCACCGGGCCCGACTCCACGATCCTCCCCTCCACCAAAAGCGCGGCCCGATCCGCCAGGCGCCGCACCTGGCCGATGTTGTGGCTGGCCAGAAGCACCGTGGCCCCTCGCCGGTTGGCCCGGCGGATCACCTCCTCGATGAGGAGAACATTTGGAGGGTCCAGGTTGGCGGTGGGCTCGTCCAACAGCAAGAGCTCCGGCTCCACCGCCAGGGCGCGGGCCAGGGCCACCCGCTGGGCCTCCCCCCGGGACAGGGCCCGGGCGTGTTTGCCCGCAAACCCAGAAAGCCCCACCTCCTCCAGAGCCCGCTCCACCCGGGCCTCGAGCTTACTGGGGGGGACGGCCAGGCGCAGCCTCCGGGCAAGATGCCCCAGCCTTACCCGCAGCCGCCCCGGGAGGGGCTCCCGCAGGAAAAGGCCGTAGGCTACGTTCTCCCACACGGAGGCGTTCAGGAGCACTGGATCCTGGAACACCATGGCCATCCGCCGACGCAGCCCGAGTTCAGAACCATCGCTCGCGGTCCGGAACCGGTACTCCACCTCCCCCGCGCTGGGGCGGTAGAACATGGTCAAAACCCGGAACAGCGTCGTCTTCCCCGCCCCGTTGGGGCCGATCACCGCGAACACCTCCCCGGCCCGGATCTCCAGGTCCACCCCGCGCAGGGCCTCCGGCCCCCGGGGGTAGGCGAACCTGAGGCCGTGGACGGAGAGGATGACGCTCACCAGGACCCCCGCCGCTGCAAGCGGCCAGCCAGCAGGTTCAAGGAGAGCACGATGGCGATCAGCACTATCCCCAGGGCCAAGGCCGCCTCAAAGCGGCCCTTGCGGGTCTCCACCACGATGGCGGTGGTCAGGGTGCGGGTATAGGACACCCCGCCGGGGAACACGATGTTCCCCCCCACCAAAAGCACCGAGCCCACCTCGGAGATCGCCCGACCGAACCCGGCGAGCACGGCGGTCAGAAAACCGAACCTGGCCTCCCGGATCACCGTCCACACCCGCTGGAGGCGGCTGGCCCCCAGGGAGTGGGCGGCCTCCGAGACGGCCTGATCCACCGCCACCAACGCTGAGAGCATCACCCCGGTGATCAGGGGGGTGACGAGCACGCACTGGGAGATCACCATGGCGGTGGGGGTCCAAAGGAGGCCCAGTCCCCCAAAAGGCCCGCTCCTGCTCAACAGAAGCAGCACCACCAGCCCCACGATCACCGAGGGGACGCCCATGCCGGTGTACACCAACGTCCGCAGCAGGTTTCGCCCTGGGAAGCGCCCCAGCCCGAGCAAGGAGGCGAACACGGCGGAGATGGGGACGCTTATCAGCAGGGCCATCCCCGACACCCGCAGCGACACCCCCACCACGCTCAGCAGGTACGGATCCAGGCGGGCGATCATGGAAAACGCCTGGGAGAAGGCGGAAACAAGCGAGGACACCCTCACCGCCTCCAGTCCTGGGGCACGTACTGCTCGAAGCGCGGCTCTCGGCTCAGGGCCATGGGCACGAAAAGCCTCTCCCCGTTCACCTGGAACTCGTCGATGATCCGCTGGCCCTCCGGGGAGGTGAGAAAGCCGATGTAGGCCATGGCAAGGACGTAATTGCGGTCCGGGTAGAGGGCCGGGTTCACCGCGATCACCCCGTAGGGGTTCATGAGCAGGGGATCCCCGCCGTTTAGCGGCCCCTCCACCAGCACCTGGAGCTCCAGCCTGTCCCGCAGGGCAATGAACGTGCCCCGGTCGGTCAGGGTGTAGGCCCCCATCAGGCTGGCCTGGACCAAGGTGTCCCCCATCCCCTTGCCGGACTCCATGTACCAGGGGGCGCTGGGGGTCACCCCGGCCGCCTCCCACAGGGCGAGCTCCCGCCGGTGCGTGCCCGACTCGTCCCCCCGGGAGAGGAAACGGGCCTGGGCTGCAGCGATGTGGCGGAGTGCCTCCGCTGCGCTTTCCAGCCCCGCGATCCCGGCCGGATCGTCCGGGGGCCCCACGAGCACGAAGTCGTTGTACATCACATCCCGCCGGTTGATGCCCCAGCCCCCCCACAGGAACTCATCCTCCGCCTCCCGGGCGTGGACCAGCACCAGATCCACGTTCCCCTCCTGGGCCAGGCGCAGGGCGGCGCCCGTGCCCACGGCGATCACCTTGACCCGCACCCCGAACCTCTCCCCGAAGGCGGCGTTAAGCTGATCGATGAGCCCGGTGTCGTAAACGCTGGTGCCGGTGGACATGACCAGTTCCTCCACCCCCCAGGCCCACACCCCTGCGACTAGGACCGTTGCCAGCAAGGCCATAGCCAATCTTCTCCGATCCATAAGTTCACCTACCCCCTTGCACAAAAGGTGGTTGCGGTATTATAGGAGCTGCCAGCAATCTCACCGTGTAGCGAGGGGGGCGAAGTTGCCAAGGTCTCAGGAAGGCCAGCGGGGGGCCAGGATGATCGACGTGAGCGGCAAGGCCGTGACCGAGCGGGTGGCCTTGGCCAAGGGGACGATCGCCATGGCGCCCGCCGCCTTGGCCCGGGTTGTGGAGGGCACAGTGGAGAAGGGGGACGTGCTCACCGTGGCCCAGGTGGCCGGCATCATGGGGGCCAAGAGGACCCCGGAGCTGCTCCCCCTGTGCCACCCCCTGGGGGGGATCGAAGGGGTGGAGATTCGGTTCGAGATCGCCGAGGAAGCGGGCGAGATCACCGTGCTGGCGGAGGTGAAGAGCACCGGGAAGACCGGGGTGGAGATGGAGGCGCTCGTGGCCTGTTCCACAGCGCTTCTTACCATCTACGACATGTGCAAGTCCCTGGACCGGGGCATGACCATCAAGGAGATCCAGCTCCTCGAGAAAAGGGGCGGTCGCTCCGGGAGGTGGGTGCGGGATGGCTGAGGCCCGGGTGGTTTCGGTGAACGTGAGCGAGCGGAAGGGCACTCCCAAGCGGGCGGTCCCGGAGGCGGAGCTGGTGGTGGGCTTAGGGATCCGGGGAGACGCCCATGCTGGGACGCCTGGCCGCGAGGTGAGCCTGCTGGACCGGAGCGAGATCGCCCGCTTCGAGGAGGAGAAGGGCGTGCGTCTTTCCCCAGGTGCCTTCGCGGAGAACGTCACCACCCAAGGGCTCGACCACTCCCTCCTGGGGGTGGGCACGGAGCTTGCGATCGGGCCGGTGCGCCTCCGCGTCAGCCGGATCGGCAAGGACTGCCACGAGGGCTGTGCCATCCGCGAGCGGGTGGGCGACTGCATCATGCCCCGGCTGGGGGTGTTCGCCCAAGTGCTGGTGGGGGGGAAGATAAGGCCGGGAGACCCGATCCGCATCGTCTCCCTTTCCCGTGGACCCAAAGCTGCTTGAAGCGGCGGCAGAGCGGTTTCGGGAGGAAGGGCGGCTGATCCGCCTCCCGGAGGGGGAGACAATCGTGTTCGTGGGCGACACCCACGGGGACCGGGAGGCCACCGAGCAAGTTTTCGACCGTTTCTCCCTCTCCGAACACGTGCTCGTCTTTCTGGGGGACTACCTGGACCGGGGGCCGGACTCGGAGGGGAACCTGGAGCTTTTGCTTGAGGCCAAGCTGGCCCACCCGGACCGGGTTTTCCTGCTCATGGGGAACCACGAGGGGTGGCTTGTCTCCCCATTCTCCCCGGCGGACTTCTGGCACTCCTTGCCCCCTTACCTCCAGCAGGAGTACGCCGAGGCCCTGGCCTGGCTCCCCTTCGCCGCCTGGCACCCGAAGGGGCTTTTGGCCCTGCACGGGGCGCTCCCGGACGTGGACGAGGTGGATGAGATCGCCAGGATACCCTTGGGCTCGGAGGACTGGCGCAAGATGGCCTGGGGGGACTGGGCGGACGTGCCCGGCTACTCCGCCGGCGACTACTTCGGCCGCCCCACCTTCGGCCGGGATTTTTTCAATGAGGTCATGTCCCGCCTGGGCCTGCGGGCCCTGGTGCGGTCCCATCAGCCGCATGCCCCCCTCTACCTCTTCGAGGGGCGGTGCCTGACTATCTTCACCTCCTCCGCCTACGGCGGTGGGGAGCGCAGCGTGGCCCTCCTGCGGCCGGGGCGGCCCCTGCGCGACGCCCGGGACCTGGAACTCATCTCCATATGAGCCCCGAAGTCCTGCTGGGGGTGGACATCGGGGGGACGTTCACCGACTTCGTGTGGACGGAGGACGGCGCGCTCCGTGCCCTCAAGGTGCCCACCACCCCGGCCCAGGAGGAGGGGTTCCTCGCGGGCCTGGCGCGGCTCCCGGCGGGAGAGATCGAGCGGATCGTCCACGGGACCACGGTGGCCACCAACGCTTTGCTCGAGGGCAAATGGGCCCGCACCGCCCTCATCACCACCGCCGGGTTCCGGGACGTCCTCGCCATCGGCCGCCAGAACCGCCCCTCCCTCTACGACCTCACCTGCGACCGCCCCGCCCCCATGGTCCCCCGGGAGTGGCGCCTGGAGGCCCCCGAGCGCCTGGACTCCCGGGGCCGCGTGGTCCGCCCCCTGGACGAGGGCGCCGTGAGGGAGATCGCCCGGAGGATCGCCCGCGGGGGGATCGAGTCGGTGGCGGTGGTCCTCCTCTTTTCCTTCCTGAACCCGGCCCACGAGCGCCGCGTGCGGGAGATCCTGGTGGAGGAGGGGGTGCAAGTCCCCATCACCCTCTCCTCCGAGATCCTCCCCGAGTTCCGGGAGTTCGAGCGCACCTCCACCACGGTGATGACCGCGGCGCTGCGGCCGGTGGTGGAGCGCTACCTCCTCCGCCTCTCCCAGGCCCTTCTATCCAGGGGGATATCCGCGCCCCTCTTGGTCATGCAATCGAACGGCGGCGTCGCGGGGACCGCGGAGGCGGCGCGGCGGGCGGCCTCGCTCCTCCTCTCCGGGCCCGCGGGCGGGGCGATCGGGGCCAAACGGGTCGGCGCCGTCGCGGGCTTCGCGAACCTGATCACCCTGGACATGGGCGGGACCTCGGCGGATGTGGCCCTGATCGAGGACGGGGAGATTGCCCTCACCCCCGAGCGGGAGGTGGCGGGGCGCCCGGTGAGGCTCCCCATGGTGGACGTGCACACCGTGGGCGCCGGCGGGGGGTCCATCGCCTGGCTCGACCCCGGCGGGGGGCTCCGGGTGGGGCCGAGGAGCGCCGGGTCCCGGCCGGGCCCCGCTTGCTGTGGCCGCGGCGGGACGGAGCCCACCGTCACCGACGCCCACCTCCTCCTGGGGCACCTCCCCCGGGAGCGCCCCCTGGGGGGCCTTCCCCCGCTTTCCGTGGAGCTCGCGGCGGAGGCGATCCGGGGGATCGCCGGGGCCCTGGGCCTCCCGCTGGAGCGGGCGGCGTGGGGGATCCTGGAGGTGGCCGAGGCCACCATGGAGCGAGCCATCCGGGTGATCTCGGTGGAGCGGGGCCACGACCCCCGGGAGTTCGTGCTGGTGGCCTTCGGCGGGGCCGGCCCCCTGCACGGGGCGTCGCTCGCGCGGAAGCTGGGGATCCCCCGGGTGCTGATCCCGGCCTGCGCCGGGGTCCTCTCCGCCCTGGGCCTCGTCTCCGCCGACCTCGTGCACACCTACGTCCGTTCCCTGGTGGTCCCGCTCACGGACGTATCCCCGGAGCGGGTGAACGACCTCCTCGCCGCGTTCCGCCGGGAGGCGGAAGGGATCCTGAAAGCCGAGGGAGTGCCGGAGGGGGCGAGGAAATACCGGCCGGCGGTGGACCTGCGCTACCGGGGCCAGGCCTACGAGCTCTCCGTTCCCCTCCCGGACCGCCCCTTTTCGGCGGAGGACCTAGCGGAGCTCGAAAGCGGGTTCCACCGGGAGCACGAGCGGCTCTACGGCTACGCCGTTCCCGGGGAGCCGGTGGAGCTCGTGAACCTGCGGCTGACCGCCATCGGGGAGGCGGAGGCGCCCGCGCTCCCTCGGCTGCGCCGCGGGGGGAGCGTGGAAGGCGCCCTGATCGAGCGGCGCCCCGTTTACTTCGGCGAGGGCTGGCGTGAAACCCCCGTTTACGCGCGCGAAAAGCTCCCGCCGGGCGCGGAGCTCCGGGGCCCGGCGGTGGTGGAGGGGCGGGAGTCCACCTGCCTCGTTCCTCCCGGGGCGCGGGCGTCCGTGGACGCTTACGGAAACCTGATCCTGGAGGTGTGAGTGGACCCGATAACCCTGGCGGTGGTGGGAAACGCCCTGGCGGGGATCGCGGAGGAGATGTCGGCCGCCCTCATCCGGACCGCCTACTCCCCCAACATCAAGGAGCGGCGGGACCGTTCTTCAGCGCTTTTCACTCCGGAAGGCGATCTTGTAGCCCAAGCAGAAAATATCCCCGTGCACCTGGGGGCGATGCCTTTCTCGGTGCGGGCGGCTCTCGCGGCCTTTCCCGAGTGGCGTCCCGGTGACATCGCCGTCCTCAACGCCCCCTTCCGCGGTGGGGCGCACCTCCCCGACATCACCTTCGTGGCCCCGGCCTTCAACGAGGGGGCGCTCATCGGGTTCGTGGCCGTCAGGGCCCACCACGCCGATGTGGGGGGGATGACCCCCGGTAGCCTCCCCGCCCGGGCCACCGAGATCTACCAGGAGGGCCTCCGCATCCCCCCGGTGAAACTATGGCGGGAGGGGGAGCTGGACGAGGACATCCTCGGGCTGATCCTGGCCAACGTCCGCACCCCCTGGGAGCGGGAGGGGGACCTCAGGGCCCAGCGGGCGGCGGTGGAGACCGGGATCCGGCGGCTGGCCGCCCTGGCCGGTAAACTGGGCGCGGAGGCCCTTTTCGCCGCCTTCCGCGAGCTCATGGACCACGCCGAGCGCCGGATGCGGGCCGCCATCCGGGCCGTCCCGGGCGGGACCTACGGATTCGAGGACTCCCTCGACGAGGGCGTCACCGTGCGGCTCGAGCTCGAGGTGCGGGGGGAGGAGATCGTCCTCGACTTCGCCGGGAGCTCCCCCCAGGTGGACTTCCCCGTGAACGCGCCGCTTTCCGTGACCGCCTCGGCGACTTACTTCGCCCTGAAGGCGGTATTGGATCCGGAGCTTCCCCCCAACGCCGGGGCGTGGCGCCCGGTGAGGATCGTGGCCCCGGAGGGGACGGTGGTGAACGCGGGGCCCCCGGCCCCGGTGGGGGGCGGTAACCTGGAGCTATCCCAGCGCATCGTGGACGTGGTGTTGGGGGCGTTGGCCCAGGCCCTTCCCGGTCGGGTCCCGGCGGCGAGCCAAGGCACCATGAACAACCTCACCATCGGGGGCATCGACCCCGAGACCGGAGAGCCCTACACCTTCTACGAGACCATCGGCGGGGGGATGGGCGCCCGGCCGGGAAAGGACGGAATCGACGGCATCCACACCCACATGACCAACACCCTGAACACCCCGGTGGAGGCGTTGGAGCTCGCATATCCCCTGCGGGTGGAGCGATACGAGCTCCGGGAGGGCTCCGGGGGAAGGGGAAGGTACCGGGGCGGGATGGGGATCCGGCGGGACATCCGGGTGCTGGGCCATCGGGCGGTGGTTTCCTTGCTTGCGGACCGGAGGGCGAGGGGTCCTTGGGGGCTTGAGGGCGGGGAACCCGGCGCCCCGGGCGAGGATTTTCTAATTATCGACGGCAAAGAGAAGCGGATCCCGTCCAAGGGGACGGTGGAGGTCCGGCCCGACGGCGTGATCTCCATCCACACCCCCGGCGGCGGAGGTTATGGTCCACCCCGATCGCGACCTGCGGGAGATTCGAATGTAAAGATGTGACCCCGTGACCCACCGTGACCCGGAGGTCTTGGCCTACTACTCTTACTCCCACTCGATGGTGGCCGGGGGTTTGCTGGTGATGTCGTACACCACCCGCCCCACCTCCGGCACCCGGCGGGTTATCCGACGGGCTACCTCATCCAGGAACCCCTGGGGCAGCCGGGCCCAGTCCGCGGTCATCCCGTCCACGCTCGTCACCGCCCGCAGGGCGATCACGTACCCGTAGCGACGCTCGTCCCCGGCTACCCCCACGCTGCGCAGGGGAAGGAGCACACAGAACGCCTGCCAGACCCGGTCGTAGAGCCCATGTTCCTTGAGGGCTCCTATGAACACGGCGTCGGCCCGGCGCAACACCTCCAGCCGTTCCTCTGTCACCCCCCCGGGGATCCGCACCGCCAACCCCGGCCCCGGGAACGGGTGGCGCAGCCGGATCTCGTCCGGGAGCCCCAAAAGCCTGGCTAGCTCCCGCACCTCGTCCTTGAACAGGTAGCGGAACGGCTCCAGGAGCTCGAAGCCGAGCTCCGTCGGGAGTCCTCCCACGTTGTGGTGGCTTTTGATGTTGGCGGCACCTGTCCCACCAGCGGACTCGATCACGTCCGGGTACAAGGTCCCCTGGGCCAGGACCTGGAAAGGACCGAACTCCCGCGAGGCCTCCCGGAACACCTCGATGAACTCGTGCCCGATGCGGCGGCGCTTCTCCTCGGGATCGGTCACCCCCTTGAGAGCGGCGAGGAACCGCCTGCGGGCATCAACCACCTGCAGGTTAACCCCCAGGGGGCGGAGCGCCTCCTCCACCTCCTCCCGCTCCCCCTGGCGCAGGAGGCCGTGGTCCACGAATATCGCCAGGTGATCCACCCCGGCCCGGGAGAGGAGCAGGGCCAGGGCGCTCGAGTCCACCCCGCCCGACACCCCCAACAGCACCCGTTTCCCCGCCGCCCGGCACCGTACTCGATCGAGCAGGGAGTCCAGCATCCGAGCCGGGGTCCAGTCGCGCTCCACCCCGGCCAGGTCCAGGAAGTTGGCAAGGATCTGTTTCCCCTGGGGGGTGTGGACCACCTCGGGGTGGAACTGGACCCCGAAGGCGCGGCCGTTCGGGGAGGCGATGGCGGCGATGGGGCAGTCTTCGGTCCCCGCCATCACCCGCCAGCCCGGCGGGGGCTCGATTACCGCATCCGAATGGGACATCCACACTTGAATCTCCCCGGGGAGGCCCCGAAACAGCGGCCCCTCATGACGAGCGAGCACCGCCTTCCCGTACTCCCCTGCTTTGCGGGCCACCCTCCCCCCGAAGTGGTGGGCGAGGAGCTGCATCCCATAGCAGATGCCAAGCAAGGGAAGGCCGGAGGAGAGAAGCCCCGGATCGGGGCGAGGGGCGTCCGGGTCCAGCACCGAAGCCGGCCCCCCGGAGAGGACAACCGCCTGAGGGTCGTATGCCAGGATTTCCTGTAAGGAAGCGGTCCCGGGGAGGACCACGGAGAACGCCCCCAGCTCCCTGAGGCGGCGGGCGATGAGCAGGGTGTACTGGGAGCCGAAGTCCAGGACTACGACGCCCACCGGATTCACTCCCGGAACACGATCTCCCCGGTCTCGGGGTCCATCCGCTCGATCCCCACCAGCGACACGATGGGCACGTCGAAGCCGGCCAGGACCCGCCGCCCCTCCCCGAAGCATTTCTCGATCACGAAGCCGAACCCCACCAGGTTCGCCCCGGCCTCCAGCACCATCTCCGCCAGTGCCCTACTGGTGAGGCCCCGGTACAGGAAGTCGTCCACCACCAGCACCCGCTCCCCCGGCGACAGGTAATCCCGGGATATGGCGAGCTCCGTGTCCACCCCTTTGGTGGGAGAGGGGACGGTACGGGTCAAGGGGCGGGCCATGGTGGCGGCACGGCCCTTCTTGGCGTACAGGGCGTGAGCACTAAGCCTCCTCGCCACCTCGTAGGCGATCACGTTGCCGGCCGCCTCGGCGGTGAGCACGCAGGTCACCCCGTGGTGGGCGAAGGCGGCGGCGATCCCCTGCCCCGCTTCCTCCACGAAGGTGGGGGAGATGCGGTGGTTGAGGAAGCCATCCACCCGCAGGAACTCCGGGCCCAGGACCTTCCCTTCCCTCTCGATCCAGGATCTAAGGACGCGCATGCTACATGATACCCTGGGGTCGGTGCCCCGTCCGGCATGTGAGGGCAGCCACTGGGGCCGCCGTTCCAGCCCCTCAGGGTCCCGTTACTGGTTCTCGAACACCGCCTCGGTGTAGATCTCCATATAGCCGATCTCGTGCTCCATCAGCGAGGTAGTGACGGTGAAGTCCTGCTCGCTTCGCCATTGAAAACCGCTCCTTTCCTCCCCCGTGGTGTAGCACTGTGCCCGCATGGGGCCTTGGGTGACAACCCGGGCCACGGCGTCCCTAGGGGTGGAAGATGGAATATCGCAAGCTGGCCGAGTTCACGTTTGAAAAGGCGAAGGAAACCGGGCTTCCCGGGCTCAGCCCGGCCCTGGTACCGAAGGAGGATGTGGTCTAGCAGGGGGTGCAGTCACCGAATCCGTCGCCACAGCGTATCCAAAGTTTGTAGATATTTTATTGGGTTTCAGTGTCCTTGTGGTCTTTGTGGATTCTCTGTGCCCTCTGTGTTCTCCGTGGTGAGCCCGTCCAGGACCTCCAGCACGTCAAGTTCGGTCACCCGGGCCGGGACCCCGAGGAGCCCGGCCAGGCTGGGCTGGGTGCGGCCCTCGTCCCCGGAGATAAGCTCCTTCACGTACAGGCCCCCTTCGCACAGGATCTCGAGTTCCGCCTCCCCAGGGGGGAGGAGCCTGCCGGTGATCTCGTAAACCCGGCGCTTCCTCACCAGGTCGGCCCGGCGGTGGGCCACCCGGGCCGGGGTGCGCTGGGCGATCTCTCCTACCAGGCCTGGCAACGCTCCAGATAGCTCCGCCTCGGACACCGGCCGGGCGAAGGCCACCCGCGCCCGGTACCGCTTCCGGGCCTTGAGGTCCTTGACCTTTTCCACCAGTTCCGCCGTCGCGGGGGCAAGTGACAGCACCTCCACCTTCCCCTCCGCCTCCTGGTTGATTCGATGGGCGATTTCCGCCAGGTCCACGGAGCGGCGCTTTGGGGCCTTAACCTCCAGCACGAACGGCCGGCCCCGGCCCAGCATCCTGGCGTCCACGTCCTCCCGGCCGGCCCCGTGCAGGTGCCCCCCCTCCCCCCCGCAGGCCTCCAGGAACGCCGGCAGGATCAGCTCCTCCACCGAGATGGGATACTGTTTCCCTGTAAAACCGCACTCCTTGCAGCCGCGCCCGTGGCAGTGGCGGCAGGGCCAGTGGGTCTGGGGGATGCCCCGCACTAGCTTGCGGTAGCGCCCGAAGAAGTAGACCGAAGCCACGTGGAGCTCGACCTCCCCGGTCTCCAGGTCCACCGTGAACCTGAGCTCCGGTCGGCGGAAGTCCACCCCCACCTCCCGGCCCAGCAGTCGCTCGTAATGACGGCCCAGCTCCCGGTTCAGCCCCCTGCGCACCGGCTCCGCCCAAGGGGAGGGGAACTCGCGGTCCAGGAACTCCTGGGTGGCCGAGAGCCGTGGGGACTCGTGGACCCCGAACAGGAAGGTGCGATGTTCGTAGTCCTTTGCCAGCTCCACCGCCCGGGCCGCCCAGTCCGGCACCCGGGCAAACAGCCCGCCGCACACCCAGCAGGCGGAGGGCTCCACCCGACCCCCCTCCACCGCCGCCCGCAGGAGCCTCCCCCGCTCCCGGGCGGTGAGGCCGTGGCCGAGCCCCGCGAACCTGGTCCCCAGGCAGTGATCGCAGATGGGGCCTGCTTGGATCAGCCGACGTGCAAGCGATAGCGGGTCCATAGCGCGCATTGTAAGAGGGGGAGATGAAGGCGCAATCCAGCCTTTCCTCGCCCCGCGTTCAAGAAAGGGTGTGGGTGAGCCCCAGGATCCCCAGGTAGGCCAGGGAGAGCCGCACCGCTCCCGCTCCGGCGGTGGCGAGCGAAAACGCCACCGGCCGGCCGCCGGCCACCGCCAGCAGGTACACCGCCCCGGTGTCCGGGAAGCCCGGGATCAAAAGGAGCAGGAACAGGGCCGGGGCCCCGTAGCGGTCCACCCACTTGCGGCCGAACTCCATCAACCACCGGGCGTAGCGGTTCCTCCCCTGCCACGCCCGCACCCGGGGAAGCCCCTTCACCCGCACCGCCAGCCAGAACACGAGATAGGCCCCTACCAGCTTCCCTAGCACCGCCACCAGGATCACCGCCCAGCCCGGGGCCAGCTTCACCGCGCCCAGGACGGCCTCAAGCGGGGTGGGAAGGACCACGGAGGTGCCGAGGGCGTAGAGAAACGTCAGGAATAGGGCCAGGGCCATGGGCTAGCCGGGAGGCTGGTTTACGGCCTGACAGGGGGGACAGTAGTCGGTACGCTGTCCCCCAAGCAGGACCTCCTCGATCGGAGTCCCACACACCCGACACGGCTTCCCCGCTCGCCCATGCACCCATAGGAAATCCCGCACCTCCTTTTCGAATAGGTCCCCTCCCAGTCGCTTCTTCATCTCGGAGATGGCCCAGGTTAGGGTATCGGGGATGGCTCGATGTAGTCGGGTTATTTCTTCCGGAGACAGGGTGTGGGCATATCTGAACGGGGACAGCCGGGCCACGAACAGGATCTCATCGGCGTAGGCGTTGCCGATCCCGGCGATGAGCCGCTGATCGATCAAGATCTTCTTGAGCTGCCGCCGCTTGCCAGAGAGGAGCCCACGCAGGGCATCCTCGGTGAAGTCCAGGGACAGGGGTTCCCATCCCAGCTCGGCCAGGGGGCCGGGATCCCCCTCCCGAAGTACCCACCCCCGGGCCAGCCGCTGTGGCCCCGGCTCGATCAGGCGGATGTCGTTCCCGTCGTCCAGGGACAGCCGAAATATGGTGGCCCGGGTGGGGGCATAGGAGGAGCTCCCGTGCCAGATCCACCCCCACCGCATGAGATGGAGCACCAGCCTCAGCCCCTCGGAAACCAGGAGGATCAGGTATTTCCCCCGCCGGGCAAAGCCGGTCACTTCCCTCCCCACCAGCTCGGAGATGTGCGGTTGGGCCGTCTTCAAGAAGGCGGGGGAGCGGACCTCTACCCCCCGGACCGTGTGCCCCACGGCCCGGGGGGTGAGGTTGTCCTTCAGTACCTCCAGATCAGGGAGCTCCGGCATCCTCTAGGGACAGCACGGGCTCACGAACAGCCTGAACTCACACGGGGAGACACAGACCCGCGACAGGACCACCCGCGGCTGGCACACGCCGATGGCACAGGGCGGGGAAGCGAGCCAAGGCCAGAAGAAACAGCACTGCGGCCGCTCCACCAGCTTAAGGTAAGCCTCATATTCCCCGTCGGTGGTGACCACCACCACCTTGTAGTAGCCGGCCGCTACCTGTACCCCGCCCGTGTCCAGCTGAT
>JAJOKL010000115.1:0-2711 GCA_021129895.1 Candidatus Bipolaricaulota bacterium | reverse complement strand
ACCACCACCTTGTAGTAGCCGGCCGCTACCTGTACCCCGCCCGTGTCCAGCTGATCCCAGGTGGCGGAGAAGGCGCTTGCGGCCACCGGGGTGGGCAACGTCTCCGAGTACACGGTCACCCCGTCCGGCCAGGTCTCCACCCGCCAGCCCAGCACCTGCAGCGAGCTACCGCAACAACAGCAGCAGAACCCGGCCGTGCAGGCCCAAAGCCAGAGAAATGGCACCTTGAGCTCGATCTGGACCGGCTCCCCCACCCAGAAGGGGGTGTAGCAAGGCGGCCGTTCCGGTGGGGGACAGCCGCACTGAGCGAGTCCGACCGAGCCCACCAACCCCACCAACACCGCTGCCACCAGCAAAGCCCGTTTCATCCGACTACCACCTCCTTAAGTATACACCCGTCCGGAGCCATGGGTTTCAGCCGGTTTGGGACCAGGCCTTGGGATTGACCAGGTTCGCGGGCCTGCGGCCGGCCAGTACGGCGATCACGCTTTCCACCGCCAGGTCCGCCATCGCCCCGCGCGTGGCCCAGGTGGCAGAGCCGATATGAGGGGTGAGCACCGCGTTCCTCAAGGGAAGCAGGTCTGGGTGGACCTCGGGCTCCCGCTCGAACACGTCCAGGGCTGCGGCCCGGATCCGGCCCTCCCGCAGCGCCCTGGCAAGTGCCTCCTCATCCACCACCGGGCCCCGGGCGATGTTCACCAGGATCGCGTCCTCCTTCATCAAAGACAGCTCCCGCTCCCCGATCAGGTGGTGGGTCTCCGGGGTGAGGGGGACGGTGAGCACCACGAAATCGCACTCCCGAAGGAGCCTGTCCAGGGGGGCGTACTCCAGCCCCAGCTCCCGTTCCCGGGCCGGCTTGCGGGTGCGGGAGAAGTAAAGGACCCGCATGTTAAAGCCCCGGCCGCGGCGGGCGATGGCGGTGCCGATCCGGCCCAGCCCCACCACCCCCAGGATGCGCCCCCACACGTCCACCCCCAGGTGGGGCGGGATGAACGTCCACCCCGGGAATCCCCGCTCCCTCAGGTCGCGGTCCGCCTCCACGAGTCGACGGGCGGCGGCCATGAGCAACGCCCAGCCCAGATCAGCGGTGGTCTCAGTGAGCACGTCCGGGGTGTTGGTCACCACGATCCCGCGACGGGTGGCAGCCTCGAGGTCGATGTTGTCCACCCCCACCCCCAGGTTGGCCACCACCTTGAGCCGGGGCGCTGCGGAAAGCAGCTCCTCGTCCACCCGATCCGAGAGGAGGCAGATCAGGGCCTCCGCCTCTTGGATCCGGGAGAGGATCTGATCCCGGGACAACCGCCCCGCCTGCGGGGCCTCCACCTGGTGGCCGGCCCGGCGCAGCACTTCCACCGCCTCCGAGAACATCTCCGTAGTGATCAGCACCTTGGCCATGTTTCCTCCTCAACGGTGATACTAGCCTGCGGCCCCCAGCAAGGCAAGGGTCAGGGCCAGGGTGCCCAAGGAGAGCACGGTGGACAGGAGCAGGGCCGCGGCGGCCAGGTCCGGCCGCCGGTTGAACTGAGCCGCCAGCAGGAACGCGTTCACCGCCGTGGGCATGCTCCCTTCCAGGATCAAGCTCCCCCGCATCACCCCCTGCAGCCCGAACACCGCCACCACCGCATACGGCCAGGGCACGGTGGCCAGGTTTCGGGCCAGCTTCCCCCAGGAGGCGCGGCCCTCCCAGGAGGCGATGGCCACCCCCAGGGTGGCCAACAGGACCGTGTTGGCCGCCAGGAACACCACCCCCACGTCGAACCCCGCCTCCCCATAGGAAAACAGCAGCACCGGCAGCCCCAGGTTGCCGCAGTTCCCGAACACCAATACCAACGAGGTGGCGGCTTGCCGGGCCGGATCCCCCGGAAACAACCGGTTCCGCAACGGGAGGGAGAGGAGGAACAGTCCCAAGTAGTGGGCCAGCACGAACGCCACCACCAGCCCGTATGAGGACAGGGGCAGCTGGGCGGTGCGCAGGGACTCGAAGATCAGGGCCGGGGAGAGGATCCAGAAGGTGAGCTTGGCCAGGGGGGTGGGATCCAACTTCAGCCGCCAACCCACCAGCCAGCCTGCAGCCACCACCATGAACACCGGGACCAGCACGCTTGTGGCCATGCGCCTAAGGATATCGGCTTCCCCCTTCGGGATGAACTTGTCCTGCCGGGCAGCAACGTGCTAGGGTAGGGGGAGATGGCCAAGCGGAGACGTGCCAAGCCGGACGCCAAGACGAGGATCGTGGAGGCTGCCCTGCGCCTTTTCTCCACCCGGGGGTACGAGGCCACTTCGGTGGCGGCCATCGCGCGGGAGGCGAAGGTCTCACGGGCAACCTTTTACCGGTATTTCAAGGACAAGCGCCAGGTGCTATTGACGCTGCTTTCCACCTGGCACGACCTTATGGAGTGGATCCGACGCTCCGGGACCCCGGAGGGCCGCTCGCTGTGGGAGCTGTTGGAGGCCGCCGGCCTGGGGGTGATCGATGCCCTACTGGCCACCCCGGTGCTGCTCAGGGCGGAGCTCCTGTTTTTGTATCTGGCGCTGCACGACGAGGACACCCGAGCGGCGCTGGCGGAGACGTTTCGGGCCGCCCGGGCCGCTGCCCGGGACCTGGCCGAGCTCAGCCCGGACCCGGTGGACCTGGACACGGCGGCGGTGTTCGCGGTCGCGCTGCTGGAGGGTTTGTTCATCCAGTACGCGGTGGACCCCGAGGCGATCGA